>NZ_JBFRDW010000414.1:0-5406 GCF_052113985.1 Pseudoduganella sp. RAF53_2
GCCCTGAACACCCCGGCGCCGCTGGACCTGCGCGTCAACGCCATGAAGGCCAGCCGCGAAGACGTGATCGCCGAACTGGCGCAAGCGCCGATCGCTGCCGACCCGACCCCGTTCGCGCCGCTGGGCGTGCGCGTGCACAAGAAACCTGCGCTGCAGAACCTGCCGCTGTTCAAGAGCGGCGCCATCGAAGTGCAGGACGAGGGCAGCCAGGTGCTGGCCCAGATCCTCGGCGCCAAGCGCGGCGAGATGGTGGTGGATTTCTGCGCCGGTGCCGGCGGCAAGACGCTGGCGCTGGGCGCGCAGATGCGCAATACCGGCCGTTTGTATGCCTTCGACGTATCCGAGAAGCGCCTGGCCAAGCTGAAGCCGCGCCTGGCGCGCTCCGGCTTGTCGAACGTGCATCCGGTGGCGATTGCGCACGAGCGCGATGCCAAGATCAAGCGCCTGGCCGGCAAGATCGACCGCGTGCTGGTGGACGCGCCTTGCTCCGGCATGGGCACGCTGCGCCGCAATCCGGACGTGAAATGGCGTCAGCCGCCGGAAGCCATCACCGAGATGCACGAGRAGCAGATCTCCATTCTGGACGGCGCCGCGCGCCTGGTGAAAAACGGCGGCCGCCTGGTCTACGCCACCTGCTCGCTGCTGAACGAAGAGAACGACGCGGTGGCCGCGCAGTTCCTGGAAACCCATCCGGACTTCGAACTGGTGCCGATGAATAAGGTACTGGCCGAGCAGAAGATCGAGCTGGACATGGGCGATTACCTGAAGCTGCTGCCGCACAAGCACCAGACCGACGGCTTCTTCGCCGCCGTCTTCGAACGCAAACCAATGGCCAAGAAGGCGGACGAATAAACGATGCGCCAGCCGATCCCGCTGACGAACCTCTTCAACGACCTGGTCGGCGACATCCGCGACCCAGGCCTTCTGTGGCAAGTGGCGGCGATTGCGCTGTCGATCTTCTTCGGCTGGACGTTCGCCGGCCTGCTGCGCAAGCAGTTCACGCGGCGCGAGGACCAGACCAATCTGGCGCGCTTCGGCGTGGAGAGCTTCAGCCGCGTGGTCGGTCCGCTGGCCATCGTCTGCCTGCTGGTGGTGTCGAAAGCCGTGCTGGCGCGCTGGCACCATGTCAATCTGATCAAACTGGCGCTGCCGATCTTCGGCTCGCTGGTGGTGATCCGCTTTGCCTTCTACCTGCTGCGCAAGGTGTTTGCGCGCGGCGGTGAAGTCGGCGCCAAGATCCTGGTGTTCGAAAAAGTATTCCAGCTGCTGGTGTGGCTGGGCTTCGTGCTCTACATCACCGGCATCTGGGACGATATCTACGCCTTCCTCGACGATACCTACCTCCCGCTGGGCAAGCACCACGTCTCGATTGCCGCCATCCTGCAAGGCGCGATCTCGGTGGTGGTGCTGCTGATGCTGGCCATGTGGGCCGGTKCGGCGCTGGACGACCGCCTGATGAACATGCAGTCGCTGAATTCCAATCTGCGCGTGGTGTTTGCGCGGGTAGGGCGCGCACTGCTGATCGTGGTGGCAGTGCTGGTCAGCCTGTCGCTGGTGGGCATCGACCTCACCGTGCTGTCGGTGTTCAGCGGCGCGCTGGGCGTTGGCCTCGGCCTGGGCTTGCAGAAGATCGCCAGCAATTACGTGTCCGGCTTCATCATCCTGCTGGACCGCAGCCTGTCGATTGGCGACATGATCACGGTCGACAAGTATTCGGGCCAGGTCACCCACATCAATACCCGCTACACCGTGCTGCAAAGCCTGGACGGTGTGGAATCGATTGTGCCGAACGAGATGCTGGTGTCCGGCGCGGTGCAGAATTCCTCGCTGTCGAACAAGTGGCTGGCGCTGTCGGCCAAGGTATCGGTGGCTTATGACACTGACATCGACGTCGTGCTCAAGCTGCTGGAAGAGGCGGCAGCCTCGATTCCGCGCGTGTCGAAAGAGCGTGYGCCATCCGGCCAGTTGCAGAACTTCGGCGCCGACGGCATCGACCTGGCGGTGGTGTTCTGGATCGAAGATCCGGAGAACGGCAAGGGCGGCGTCACCTCCGATGTCAATCGCGCAATCTGGAAGTCCTTGAAACAAAACGGGATTTCTGTACCGTTCCCGCAACGGGAAGTGAGGCTGTTAGGCCCTCTGCCTGACTCTCTGCCTCAAAAATAATCAGTTACGGGAGGCAATCCCTCCTCAAATCGGGGGCGATTGGTCGTACAATGACGCCTGTTGTCCCACTCACTTTGGAGCAGTAATGGATTTTTCTGCAGTTCTTGATTTTCTGACTCATGGCATTACCGGCCTGTCCGCATGGCAGACCGTCATTGTGACGCTCGTGCTCACGCACATCACGATTGCCAGTGTCACCATCTTCCTGCACCGCCACCAGGCGCACCGCGCGCTGGATCTGCATCCGCTGCCTTCGCACTTCTTCCGCTTCTGGCTGTGGCTGACCACCGGCCAGGTGACCAAAGAGTGGGCCGCCATTCACCGCAAGCACCACGCCAAGTGCGATACCGAAGAAGATCCGCACAGCCCTGTGACCAAAGGCATCAAGAAAGTGTTCTGGGAAGGCGCTGAGCTGTACCGCGCTGAATCGAAAAACAAGGAAACCATGGAGAAGTACGGCCATGGCACGCCGGACGACTGGATCGAACACAATCTGTATTCCAAGTACAGCTGGCAGGGCGTGGCCCTGATGCTGATCCTGGACGTGATGCTGTTCGGCGCCAAAGGCATCTCGGTGTGGGCCGTGCAGATGCTGTGGATTCCTGTGACCGCCGCCGGCATCATCAACGGTATCGGCCACTGGTGGGGCTACCGCAATTACGATTGCTCCGACGCTGCGACCAACATCATCCCTTGGGGCATCATCATCGGCGGCGAAGAGCTGCACAACAACCACCACACTTTCGCGACCTCCGCCAAGCTGTCGTCCAAGTGGTATGAGTTCGACATCGGCTGGGGCTATATCCGCGCCATGGAAATGATCGGCCTGGCCAAAGTGAAGAAGGTGCCGCCTAAGCCGAAGTTCGACAAGGAAAAGGTCAAGGCCGACCTGGAAACGCTGCAGTCCGTGATCGCCAACCGCTACGATGTGATGGCCAAGTACGCCAAGTCCATCAAGCACGCGTGGAAGGAAGAACTGGAACATCTGAAGCAACAGGCCGAGCTGGAATCGCGTTTCCTGAAGTCGTCGCGCAAGCTGATGAAGCAGGACCCGGCCAAGCTGCAGGCACCGCAGAAGCAGCAGCTGGTGGAACTGTTCCAGCATTCCAAGGCCCTGGAAACCATGCACAATATGCGCGTGGAACTGGGCGTGATCTGGGAACGCTCGCACTTCTCGCGCGAAGAGCTGGTGCACAAGCTGCAGGACTGGTGCGAACGCGCCGAGGCGTCGGGCATCAAGGCGCTGCAGGACTTCTCGCTGCGTCTGCGTAGCTACGCTTAAGCCGCGGGTGCGGCGGATCGGATGATCCGCCCTACGCAGGCCAACGGTCCCCACGGGGGCCGTTTTCGTTTCTGGACGGCCCCTTCGCGGGCCGTTTTCTTTTTCAGGCCGCGGTCAGCTCGGGCAGGTAGCGCGCCGTGAACACTTCCAGCGGCAGGGGCGGATCGAACAGATAGCCCTGGTACAAATGGCAGCCCAGCTCGCGCAGGCGCAGCCACTGCGCCTGCGATTCCACGCCTTCCGCCACCAGCCCCAGCGACAGGCTGCGCCCCAGCGTGGTGATCGCTTCGACAATACTGGCCGCATGGTGCGTATTGAGCATGTCGCGCACGAAGCTCTGGTCGATCTTCAGCTGATCCAGCGGCAGCCGTTGCAGGTAGCTGAGCGAGGAGTAGCCGGTGCCGAAATCGTCCAGCGAGAAGCCGATGCCGCGCTGCTTGAGGGCGCTCATCTTGGTGATGATGTCTTCCACATCGGCCAGCAGCATGCTCTCGGTCAGCTCCAGTTTCAGGCGATGCGGCGCGGCGCCGGTGCGCGCCACGATGTCCAGCACGCGCTGCACGAAGTCCGGATGGCGCAGCTGGCGCGCGCTGACGTTGACCGCCATCGTCAGGCTGATGCTGCGCGGATCGCACTGCCAGGCCGCAAGCTGGCGGCAGGCCGTCTCCAGCACCCATTCGCCGATATCGATGATCAGACCCGTCTTCTCGGCCAGTTCGATGAAGGTGAGGGGGCTCACCAGGCCATGCTTGGGATGCTGCCAGCGGATCAGTGCTTCCACGCCGACCGGTGTGCCGTCGCCATTCAATACGGGCTGGTAGTACAGGCGGAACTGCTCGCGCGCCAGCGCTACCCGCAGCTCGCTTTCCAGCGATGCATTCTCGTCCAGCGCCGCCTTCATCGAAGGGTCGAAGAAGCGGAAGGTGGCGCGGCCGGCCGCCTTGGCTTCATACATCGCCATATCGGCCTGGCGCAGCAGGTCGCTGATGGTGTGGTGATGGCCCGCGCCAAACATCACCACGCCGATGCTGGGCGTGCTGCGCAGTTCATTGCCGTCCAGCGTGTAGGGCAGCTTCAGCGTGTTGAGGACTTTGTGGGCCACCATTTCGGCATGGCTGGCCGCTTCTGCCAACGCCGTGCCCAGGTCTTCCAGCAGGATCACGAATTCGTCGCCGCCCAGGCGCGCCACGGTGTCCGATTCGCGCGTGACCTGCTGCAAGCGGTAGGCCACCATCTCCAGCAGGCGGTCGCCCATATCGTGGCCCAGCGTATCGTTGAGGTCCTTGAAGTTGTCGAGGTCCACGAACAGCACGGCGCCATGCGCGCCATTGCGTTCGCTCTTGGCGATGGCGTGGCCGAGACGATCGAGCAGCAGGCGGCGGTTGGGCAGATTGGTCAGGCCGTCGTAGAAGGCGAGGTGGGCGATTTCCGCCTCCGCTTCCTTGCGCGCCGTGATATTGCTGCGGGTGCCCAGCACGCGCAGCGCGTTGCCGCTGGCGTCGCGCGCCACGGCCTTGCCGCGCGATTGCAGCCAGATCCAGTTGCCGTTGCGGTGGCGCAGGCGGAACTCCGCTTCAAAGGCGGGGATCTCGCCGCGCGCATGGCGCTCCATTTCCTGCGTCAGATGCTCCAGATCCTCCGGATGCACTTCGCTAAGCCAGTCATGGTGCTTGCGCTCCTGCTGCTCGGCCGTGTAGCCCAGCATGGCGGAGGCGCGGGCGCAGACGATTACCGTGTCGCGCGCGACGTCGAGGTCCCACAGCCCCAGATCACCGCCATCCAGGGCCAGCTCGACGCGCTCGGCGGCTTCGGCGCGTTCCTGGTCCGCGGCGCGCGTCAACTCATGGATGGCGCGGGTGCGCCGTTGCGCGGCCCACAGACCCAGGCCGCAAACCAGCCAGAAAGCCAGCCATACGCCGCCGCTGGTCAGCGCCAGACGAATCCAGCCTGCATCCACC
>NZ_JBFRDW010000415.1:0-5392 GCF_052113985.1 Pseudoduganella sp. RAF53_2
CATTATAGTGATCTCCCGAAATTTCCGCCGGACGCTCCGAAAACGCTTACATCGGGAGCGAAACTGGTTCAATATTCGGTTAACGAACGATCATTCGCAACAAACTAGTGACATGGCATTTATAACAAAAACGATCGCATTGGGAGTAGTGGCTGCCGCGGCAGTTGCAGCGGGATTCGCCTGGTGGGCACAAGASCCCATCACGACCGAGGAACCGGCGATCGAATTCACGATCAATAAAGGTAGCGGCGCCGGCGCGGCAGGCCAGCAGATGGCCGCTGCGGGTGTGCCGATCCAGCCCTTCATGTTCAATATGCTGGCCCGCTTCACGGGCAAGAGCAATAAGCTGAAGGCCGGTTCCTATGAGCTGAAACCGAACACGACGCCTCTGCGGCTGATGGACCAGCTGGTGAGGGGCGAGTTCGCGCAGGAGTCGCTGACCATCATCGAAGGCTGGACCTTCAAGCAGATGCGCGCCGCCATAGCCGGCCACAAAGGCCTGAAGCATGATACGGCGGACCTGAGCGACAAGGAGCTGATGGCGCGCGTAAATCCGGACTTCAAGAGTCCTGAAGGCCTGTTCTTCCCGGACACCTACCTGTTCGCCAAAGGCTCCAGCGAGCTGCAGATCTTCAAGCAGGCGCACATCATGCTGATGCAGCGCCTGGCCGAAGCCTGGGAAAAGCGTGCGCCGAACCTGCCGTATTCCAGCCCGTATGAAGCGCTGACCATGGCCTCCATCGTGGAAAAGGAAACCGGCCAGAAGTCCGAGCGCTCCATGATTGCCGCTGTCTTCGTCAATCGCCTGAAGCTTGGCATGCTGCTTCAGACCGATCCCACCGTGATTTACGGCATGGGTGACAAGTTCGATGGCAACATCCGCAAAAAGGATCTGGAAACGGACACCCCTTACAATACCTATGTGCGCACCGGCCTGCCGCCGACGCCGATTTCGCTGCCGGGCGTGCAGTCGCTGATGGCGGCCATGACGCCGGCCAAATCCGGCGCCCTGTACTTTGTATCGCGCGGCAATGGCACGAGCCAGTTTTCAGACAACCTGACCGACCATAACCGGGCGGTGAACCAGTACCAGAGACAATGACCCAACGCGGTAAATTCATCACCTTCGAAGGCATCGACGGCGCCGGCAAATCCACCCATATCCAGTACGTCAGCGACCTGATCCGGGCACGCGGCGTGGAACTGGTGAGCTCCCGCGAACCGGGCGGCACCCCGCTGGGCGAAAAGCTGCGCGAGCTGTGGCTGCACGAGGCCATGCACGTCGAGACCGAAACCCTGCTGGTCTTCGCCAGCCGTCGTGAACACATTGCGCAAGTAATCCAGCCGGCGCTGGACCGCGGCGCCTGGGTCATTTCCGATCGCTTCACCGACGCCAGCTTTGCCTACCAGGGCGGCGGCCGTGGCCTGAGCCGTCACAAGCTGGAAACCATGGCGCACTGGGTTCATGCCGACCTTGAGCCTGACCTGACCATCCTGTTTGACGTGCCGCTGGAAGTGGCGCGTGCCCGTCTGGATGCCACCCGCGACCTGGACCGCTTCGAACGCGAAAAGGCAGACTTCTTCAACGCCACCCGCAATGAGTACCTGCGCCGGGCGGCCGAATTTCCGCAGCGCTTCCGCGTGATCGATTCGACGCGCAGCATTGAAGATATCCAGCGCGAGCTGGCCGGCATCGTGGGCAAGCTGGCATGAGCGGCCAGATCTATCCTTGGCAGCAGAACGCCTGGCGGCAACTGCAAACGCTGCGCGAGCGCATGCCGCACGCCATTCTGTTCCACGGCGCGGCGGGCATCGGCAAGGCGGATTTCATCGAGCAGTTCGCGCAGGCGCTGCTGTGCGAGAGCGTGCGCCCCGATGGCCATGCCTGCGGCGAATGCGCGTCCTGCGGCTGGTTCCTGCAGCAGAACCACCCGGACTATCGCCGCATCCGCCCTGAATCGATGGAGGATGATCCCAGCGACGACGCCGAGGCCGGCGAGGACAAAAAGAAGTCGAAAACGCCATCCAAAGAAATCAAGATCGAACAGATCCGCTCCCTGGCGGATTTCATGAATATCTCGACCCACCGGCAAGGCTTGCGTGTGGTGGTGCTGTATCCCGCCGAAGCCTTGAATATGCCAGCCTCGAACGCTTTGCTGAAAACGCTGGAAGAGCCGCCGCCAGGCACCGTATTCCTGTTGGCGTCGAACTCGCTGGACCGTCTGCTGCCGACCATTCTGTCGCGTTGCCGCAAATTCGCCATGCCGATGCCGAACCACGCGGAAGCGCTGGCCTGGCTGAAAGAGCAGGGCGTACCGGAGGCCGATTCCTGGCTGCGCGAACAGGGCGGATCGCCGCTGGCCGCTGCGGCCCAGGCCGAAACGGGCAACCGCGAAGAATTGGACAGTTTCCTGCAATACCTGGCGCATCCAAGCGTCGAAGGGGCGTTGCGCACTGCCGACAAGTTGCAAAAAGTGCCACTTTCAGCACTTGTATCCTGGCAACAGCGCTGGCTTTATGATGTTTTTTCGTACAAACTGTCAGGAAACATCCGTTATTATCCACGTTACCAGCGTGAGCTGGCCGGGCTGGCCGACAAGGTCCACGTCAGCCGGCTGATGGCAGCGCTGAAAGGAGCCACCGAACGCCGCGCGACATCGGACCATCCGCTGTCGCCCAAGCTATTTATCGAGGATATGCTGCTTGACTATACTTCGTGCTGTACCTGAAAGGAATTGAATGAGCGCTAGCCCAAACGATCCAAACACCGTGCCGATCAACCGGCCCACGGTGCTGTCGCTGGCGATCAAGGAGAAGGCGGCCCTGTACGCGGCCTATATGCCCTTCCTGAAAAACGGCGGCATGTTCGTGCCGACGCAAAAGCCGTACAAAGTAGGCGATGAAATCTATCTGCTGCTGACGCTGATGGACGACCCGAACAAATATGCAATTGCCGGCAAGGTGGCTTGGATCACGCCTGCCAGCGCGCACAACAACAAGACGCAGGGCATTGGCGTACACTTTCCGGACGATGAAACCGGCAAGCGCACCCGCCTGCGCATCGAAGAAATCCTGGGCGCCGCGCTGCGCTCGTCCCGTGCCACCCATACTCTCTGACTTTTTGCATGACGCAGTTCCGCCACCGCATTGCCACGCTTGACGATCTGCCGACGATCGTCGCCATCTACAACAGCACCATCGCTTCGCGCGAAGTGACGGCCGATACCGAACCGGTATCAGTCGAGTCGCGTCTAAACTGGTTCCACGAACACACGCCGGACCGCCGTCCACTGTGGATCATCGAAGAAGAGGGCCGCGACGGGATCGTCGGCTGGATCTCGTATTCGAACTTCTACGGCCGCCCGGCGTACTCCGGCACCGCCGAAGTCTCGATCTACATCGACGAAATCTGGCGCGGCAAAGGCGTCGGCAAGTACGCCCTGACCGAAGCCATCGCCTTCGCGCCGCAGATCAAGGTCCACACGCTGCTGGGCTTCATCTTCGGCCACAACCAGCCGTCGCTCGGCCTGTTCCGCAAATTCGGCTTCGATACCTGGGCCAATTTCCCGCGCGTCGCGAATTTGGATGGCATCGAACGCGATCTGATCATCCTCGGCAAGCGCGTTGCCTGAACCCGAGATTCGGGTCAGACCCTTGGGTCTGACCCGGTCTTAGGGTTTTAGGTAAAATCACGGGATGTTTATCGATTCCCATTGCCATATCGACTTCCCGGAGCTGTCTGTCCGGATGCCTGAAATCCTGTCCAAGATGGACGAAAACAAGGTCAGCCATGCGCTTTGCGTGTCGGTTGACCTGCCGGATTTCCCCCGCGTGCTCGCCCTGGCTGAGCAATATCCGCATATTTACGCCTCGGTCGGCGTGCATCCCGATTATGAGGACACGCCGGAGCCGACCGTTGAACAGCTCGTTGAGCTGGCCAGGAACCCGAAAATTATCGCCATCGGCGAAACCGGCCTGGATTACTACCGGCTGGAAGGGGACCTGGAGTGGCAGCGCGAGCGCTTCCGTACCCATATCCGCGCCTCCCGCCTGACGCGCAAGCCACTGATCATCCACACACGCTCGGCCAGCGAAGACACCATCCGCATCATGCGGGAAGAGGGCGCCGCGCCGCAGGACGGCGGCGTCGGCGGCGTGATGCACTGCTTTACGGAGTCGCTGGAAGTGGCCAGGGCCGCAATGGAGCTGGGCTTCTACATTTCCTTCTCCGGCATCGTGACCTTCAAGAGCGCCAAGGAGCTGCAGGCGGTGGCGCTGGAAGTGCCGATGGACCGCATGCTGATCGAAACGGATTCCCCTTATCTGGCCCCGGTGCCGTATCGCGGCAAGATGAATGAGCCGGGCTACGTGTCGCATGTGGCAGAATTCATTGCCAAGCTGCGCGGCATTCCGGTGGAACAGGTTGCAGAGCAGACAACGGCGAATTTCTTCAAACTGTTTAACGTCGAGGCATAAATGGGATTGATGATGCGTGTGCGCTTTGTTCGCCGCCGCTTGAAAGCACGTACGGCGGCCCTGGCAGTCACGCTGGCATCAATCCTTGGTCTTGCGCATGGCGCGCCGGAACTGCCGGCGCAAGGTGAAGACGCCGTCACTTTCTTCCGTGCCGCCCAGCTGGACGACACTGGCCGCATCAAACCGATTCTGGCGCGTGGTTTGAACCCGAATGTGCACGAACCGGAGCGCGGCGAAACCGGGCTGATCGTGGCGCTGCGCTACGATTCGATGAAGGTTTTCAAGCTGCTGCTGTCCCAGCCGAATATCCGGCTGGAAGAGAAAGCCGAAAACGGCAACACGGCCCTGATGATGGCAGCCTTCAAAGGCAACAAACCCGCCGTTCTGGCGCTGCTGGAGAAAGGCGCCCAGGTCAATCGTCCGGGCTGGACCGCGCTGCACTATGCCGCTGCCGCAGGCGACACCGCCATTATGCGCATCCTGCTTGATCAGCACGCCTATATCGACGCCGAATCGCCTTCCGGCGTGACGCCCCTGATGATCGCCGCCAGGGAAGGCAAAGAGGAAGCCGTTCAGCTCCTGCTGGCTGAGGGCGCGGATGCCACCCTGAAGGATCATGGCTTCAAATCCACAGCCGCCGAGTTTGCCGACCGTGCGGACAAGCCCTGGATCTCCGCGGCCATTCGCAAGCACCTCGACGCGAAACGCTGAACTGGGACGTTTTCCCCGCTGAAATCCCCGCATGGCGGACGCCGTGATGGCATGACAATAGCCTTGTCGCAAACCATCCGGAACCACCATGCTGAACGAACGCGAAATCGAAGCCTGCTATCTCGGCCAATTCATCCCCGTCCACTACCATCACAATATGCTGATGGACGCCAACCGGATGGTCAATTTCAAGGCAGCCATCGAC
>NZ_JBFRDW010000416.1:0-5388 GCF_052113985.1 Pseudoduganella sp. RAF53_2
GTACGGTCTGGACGGTGACGATGTTCTCCAGGGCGGCGAAGATGGCGGTTACCTGTCGGGCGGCAACGGCAACGATTTTTATCTTATCAATAATCGCCACACCGCCATTTCATCGACCAATCAAGCGGGTGACCACGGCTACATCCAGGTCGACTGGTATAAGACCAACCAGAGCATTACCGATTGGACTTGGGCCCCAAACGTGCAAAAGCTGCCCTACTGGATTGACGCCCTGACCTTCGACAATATCCAGAATCTCGCCGAGAGCGCCAATCATGTGGTCAAGTACAACTTCGTCACGACGCCGCCCGCCGGCTTCGACGCGACGGACAAGGCTGGCTTCACACCCTTCACCGAGGCTGAAAAGGCGCAAGCGCGCCAGATCTTCGCCTACATCAGCAGCGTGCTCGACGTGCAGTTTGTGGAAACCACAGAGACTGACTCGCCCTACACCATTTCCCTGGCTAACAATAAGCAGCCCGCAAATTCCGGCGGATATGCCAACGAGATCTGGAGCGGCGGCTCCCGCATCCTCCTCAACGCCGACCCGCGCGTGCTGAATCCGTCGCGTGACGGCGGTTCGGAACTTAACTATGTCCTGATCCACGAACTGGGCCACGCCCTGGGCTTGAAGCATCCGTTCAGCCATGAAGACACGGTTGGCAACTCCGGCGACGGCCCCTATCTGCCTGATAGCGAAGACATGCGCACGCTCACCATGATGAGCTACAACGACAATTTTTCCGGCAAGGTGCCAATGTCGTATAGCCCGTACGACCTGGCGGCGCTGCAGTACATCTGGGGAGTTTCGAGCAAGGCCAACGCGGGCGACACGACTTATAGCCTCGACACCACGAAAGCCACCATGGTGTATGACGGCGCCGGCTTCGACACCATCGACTGGAGCGACGCGACCCAGAACGTCATGCTGGACCTGCGCTCCGGCTACCAAAGCTATGTCGGCCATAAGACCGAGCTGTTTAACTCGCCTGGACAACTAACCATCAACTTCGGCACCGATATCGAGGTAGCCAAGGGCGGATACGGCAACGACTCCATTATCGGCAACGGTCTGGCAAACAGCCTGATGGGGTATGAAGGCAATGACACCATCATAGGCGGCTACGGCGACGACACGCTGCAAGGCGGCGACGGCGACGACCAGTTGTTTGGCGATGGCGGTTTCGATGAAATTTACGGTTCGGCTGGCAACGACACCCTGCACAGCGGTGCCGACGGCGCCTACCTGGACGGCGGCGGCGGCGACGATACCTACATCATCGAAGACCGTTATACCGTCATTGCCCACAAGAATTCGGACGGCGACCGCGCCATCGTGCAGGCCGACTGGTTCAAGACGAACAGCGATCTGGCACATTGGGAGTTCGCACCCGGCGTACAAAAGCTGCCCTACTGGATCGACGCCCTGACCTATTCGAACATCACGGCACTCGAAGTCACGGCACCCCAGGACCATGTGATCAAGTACAGCTTTGTGACCACCGCGCCGGGCTACTTCGACGATACGGACAAGAAGGGCTTCCAGGCTTTCTCTGATGAGGAAAAAGCCTACGCTCGCAAGATCATGGACTATTTCAGCAGCGTGATCGGCGTGACCTTCGTGGAAACGAGCGATCCGGCCGAGCCCTTTACCATTGCCTTGGCCAACAATGCCCAGACAGACTCGGGCGGCTACGCAACCGAATTGAGCTGGGCCGGCGGCTCCAAGGTCATGCTGAACGCCACTTCAGACGTGATCCCCCCCCGCCTCGACGACTACTCCGAGATCAACCGTGTGTTGATTCATGAACTGTCCCATGCGCTAGGCCTGAAGCATCCTTTCTCCGATCCGGACTCGCGGGGCAATGTGGGCGATGGGCCTTACCTGCCAAAGGCGGAAGACGTGCACTCGCACACCGTGATGAGCTATACCGCAGACGAGCGCATCTTCTCGCTGTCGCTGTCTGGCCTGGATATCGCCGCGCTGCAGTATATCTGGGGCGCCTCATCGGCAGCCAATGCCGGCGATACCAGCTATCGCCTCGACGCGGGCCAGCCCAGCATGATTTACGATGGCGCCGGCAACGACACGCTTGACGGCAGCCTGGTCGGACAGGACATGGTCGTCGACCTGCGTCCMGGCTACTGGAGTTATATCGGCAAGAAGGCCGAGCTGATCACGGACAAGGGCCAGATCACGATCAACTTCGGCACCACCATCGAAAACCTGCTGGGCGGGGGCGGCAACGACAACCTCACCGGCAACGACGCCGATAATCTCATCGAAGGCGGCAACGGCAATGACCACCTGCGCGGCCTGGGAGGCTATAACTCACTAAACGGCGGAGCCGGCATCGACACCGCCGTCTACAGCGGCAAACATGCCGATTACGATATCCGCATCACCGCCGGCGTGGCGCAGATATTCAATTATTACTCTGAAGGCAGTGACATACTGACCGGCGTGGAGCGCCTGCAATTCAGCGACACCATGGTGGCGCTGGACTTCGACGGTACTGCAGGCCAAGCTTACCGCCTCTACCGTGCATCCTTCGACCGTGCGCCGGACTTGCCGGGCCTGGGCTATTGGATCAGCAAATTGGACAACGGCATGAAGCTGGAGCAGGTGGCATCCGGCTTCCTGTATTCAGACGAATTCCAGCGCCTGTATGGCAAGAACGTCAGCAATGCGGACCTGGTGACCAGCCTGTACAAGAATGTGCTGCACCGTGCGCCCGACGCTGCCGGCTTTGCCGACTGGACCAGCCGCCTTGAGCATGGTTTCTCGCGTGAAGCGCTGCTGTTGGGCTTTAGCGAGAGTGATGAAAACCACGCCGCACTGGTCGGCGTGGTCAAGGACGGCTTCGAGTACCAGCTTTACACTGGCACCTGATCAGCTGACTGCGACGGCGGGATTGCCTGCCGCGACGGTCGCGGTGGTGGTGCGCGCGATCACCGTGGCCGGTGCATTGCCGCCCACCAGCTTGTTCACCTGTTTGAACTGTGCCGTCAGCTTGGACGGCGTTACCGTCACCACCATATAACCTTGGGCGTCCGTGTTCAGGTGCTTGATCCATGGATTGCTGTTCAGGCCGGACAGCTGCTGCGCCAGGCCAAACAGGGTCGCGCTGAAATCGCTGCTGGCTTTCAGGCCGGTCAGCACTTGCGCCACGGTCGCATCCAGCGCCGCTTCCGGCACGCCCTTCGATGCCAGCGCGCCGCGCAGTTGCACGGAGATTTGCGCAGCCAGCGTTTCGACGGTCGGCGCGGCCTTGCCCATCGTGTAGTCCAGCAGATTGAATTCCAGCGTCACGGTGCCCAGGTTCGGCACCGGGATGGACAGCGGGTAGGACACCAGCGCGCCCAGACTGCCCAGCGACGCCGCGGCCTGCTTCAGATAAGTAAAGAAGGAGTCCGAGCTGACGCCTGCGGTCACCAGGTCGGTCATCACCGGCGTGCCGCCGTTGGCCGCATCGTAATCGTCGCTCACGGTGCCGGCGAAGAAGGAGTGGATATCGCCTGTCACCGCCACCACGTTACCGATATTGTTGGTCTTCAGGTGCGACATCAGCGCCTTGCGTTCGGCGTTGTAGCCGTCCCACTGGTCGCAGTTGATCAGGAAGCGGCGGAAGTACGGCGTCAACGCAGCCTGCTGGCCGGACGCCACCACGAAGGCGGAGTTGGCCTTGTTGGCTTGCACGTCCGGTTTGATGAAGCCGATCGCGATGGCTTGGGCCGCGGCCGTCGCTTGCGCCGTCGCGCCGCCCGCTGCCACGCTGGCCGCCTGGGTGAAGGCCAGCACCGCTACCGACGCCTGCGCCGAAGTCAGGCCTGCACCGGCAGCGGCCTGAAGACGTGCGCTGGTATCGCCACCGGCTGCCGCCGATGCCGCGATGGCGCCCGCTGCCGCCTGCGCGCTGGCTTGCGAGGCACCGGCAGTGACGGCAGCCACGATGGCGCCGGCCACCGGCACATTGCCGCCCGCTGCTGCTGCCGTGGTGCCAACCGACGTTGCCACGGTCGGAATGGCTTGCAGCGCCAGCAGGGTTGCGATGGCGTCGGTGCCGTTCAGACCCATGCGCAGCAGCGACACTTCATTGCCCCACAGCTTCCACGTTGCGGTGGATGCCTTCATGGTGCTCTTCCAGTAATCGCGCTGGGTGGCGCCCAGCATGCTGACGGCGTCCGGACTGGCGGCCAGCTTCTGCGCTTCGACAGCGTTGTACAGATCTTGCGGCACCAGGTAACGTGCGCCAATGCTGCCGATGGCGGTGCCGGTGGCCGGATTCGGCGAGGACTCCGGAATCACGTGATCGGTGCGGTACAGGCGCTCGTCGGTCATCACGATCTGGGCCAGTTTGCCGAAGCTGAAATCGCGGTAGATCTTGATGTTCTGGAAGCTGGTGGCGGTGCTGTCGAACGTCACGTCCGCCGGCATGTATTCGAACCAGGCCTGGTTGGCATTGCGGCGGCGCTGCGGCTGATGCAGATTCACGCCGTCGGCCGATTCATACGTTTCGGCATCCTGCCATGCATCGTCAGTGAATTCGTGGTCGTCCCAGATGGCGATGAAGGCGAAGCGCTCGTGCACGGCCTGCAGGCGGGTATCGGTGCGGTATTTTTTGTAGAGGTAGCGGTAGTCGGCCAGCGAGTTCGCATACTTGGCGCCGCTGCTGCCGTTCTTGAACACGCCGTCCGGCAGGGACAGCGCGGTGTGGCGGCTTTCCACGGAACCGCTCTGGAAGCCTTCACCTACCGTCTCGTAGATGTAGTCGCCCAGATGGACGATGAAGTCGAGCTGCTCGCTGGCGGCGATATTCGACAGCGCGCCCCAGTGATTGATGCTCCAGTCCTGGCAGGTCAGACAGGCAAACTGCAGCTGCGACACATCGGTGCCGGCCGCCGGCGCGGTCTTGAAGCGGCCCACATTGGAGCGCACATCGCCTGCGACGAACTGGTAATAGTAAGTGGTGCTCGGCGACAGTCCGGTGACCTTGTTGCGGATGGTGTTGTCGAACGCGGGATCGAGCGGCACCAGGGTGTTCAGCACCAGCGTGCCATCCAGCGCGGCATTGCTGCCGAGGCGCGCGCTGTTGTCGCTCGCCGTCACCATGATCTGCACCGCCACTTCGGCCTTGCCGGAAGGCTGGGCAGTATCGTCCACCGAGCTTGGTACGACACGGGTCCACAGCATGATGCTGTCCGGACGCGGATCGCCGGAAGCCACGCTCTGCGGGAACTTCCAGCCGCTGCCGGTCGCCGGCGACAGGCCATTGACCGTGCCCGCCGTGCCGCTGCCGCCGCCGCAACCGGCCAGGCCGGCGCTGGCTACCGATACCGTAACAAAGCCACCCAGTTTCAGAAACTGACGACGATCCATCTCCGCTC
>NZ_JBFRDW010000417.1:0-5383 GCF_052113985.1 Pseudoduganella sp. RAF53_2
CCGTGATGCAGGCCTGTCCAGCAAATTCGACCATCTTGGCACGCCGCGCCTGTGGCTGGCCTATCTCAAGACCCTTGCCGGAATCAAGCTCAAAGCCGCCTACACGCTGCACGATATGGCTGCCGACRCCTGTGGCCTGCTGAATTATCTGTGTGTGCCGCGTGCGCACATCATTGGCGTGTCGATGGGCGGCATGGTGTCGCAGATTTTTGCAGCGCGTTATCCGCAACGCACGCTATCCCTCACTTCGATCATGTCGAGCAGCGGCAAGCCCGGATTGCCGGGACCAACGCCGGCGGCGAGGCGCATTCTGCTCACTTCCGCACCGCAGCAAGCGACACGCGAAGAGCTGATTGAAAACATGACCAATACCTTCCGCGTGATCGGCAGTCCTGCCTATCCCATGCCGGAGGATTATGTGCGCGAGATGTGCGGGCGGRCAGTGGACCGCAATGTCCATCCCGACGGTGCTGCGCGCCAGCTGGTGGCGATTGTCGCTTCAGGGGATCGCAGCAAATTGCTGCAAGGTTTGCGCTGTCCGGCCCTGGTGGTGCACGGCACGGAAGATCCGCTGGTGCCGCCCGCCTGCGGCATCGATACCGCGGACCAGATTCCCGATGCGCGGCTTGAGCTGATCGAGGGCATGGGCCATGATCTGCCGCCCCAGTTGATGGGGCGTCTGCTTGCCTTGATCGGCACGCACTTGGAAGGTAAGATGGCAGCGCCTCAGCCATCCCATCCAGACTATCTTGAGCAAGACTAAAATCGGCATCGCCATCGCCGCTCCCGGCGGCTACGCACTGGACGACGCAGCACTCGCGCGCGGCATTGCGCGCCTTGAAGAGCAGGGCGTCCTGGTGCACAACTACTACGACTCCCACAAGAAATTCCAGCGCTTCGCCGGCACCGACGAGGGACGCCTGGCGCAGCTAAATGCCGCCGCCGATGATCCCGACTGCCAGATCGTGGTCGCGCTGCGCGGACAATATGGCATCAGCCGCATCCTGCCGCAGATCGATTTCCGCAAAATGGCCGACAGCGGAAAGCTGTTTATCGGCTACAGCGACATCACGGCTTTCCATATGGGCTTGTACGCAGCCACCGGCAAGATCAGTTTTGCCGGGCCGATGATGTGCGACGATTTTATCCGCGAAGAGCCGGTCGACTACACCTTGCAGCAGTTCTGGGATTGCCTGCGTGGTCCAACGCACAGTGTGCGCGGCACCGCCGAGGGGAATCCGCTGGTCGACGTGCAGGGCACGCTGTGGGGCGGCAATCTGGCCATGGTCAACCACCTGATCGGCACACCGTATTTCCCGCAGATCGAAGGCGGTATTCTGTACCTGGAAGATGTGGGCGAGCATCCATACCGCGTCGAGCGCATGCTGCTGCAATTGCAGATGACGGGTGTGCTGGATCGCCAGAAAGCCATCGTGCTGGGCGATTTCTCCGGTTATCGCCTGGCGCCCACCGACAATGGCTACGATTTCGATGCCATGCTGGCCTTCATCCGCGCCCGTTTGCCGATCCCGGTGCTGACCGGCCTGCCGTTCGGCCACGTCAAGGAGCGCTGCACGCTGCCGTTTGGCGCGCAGGCCCACCT
Organism: Pseudoduganella sp. RAF53_2; assembly: GCF_052113985.1. Lineage (NCBI taxonomy): Bacteria > Pseudomonadati > Pseudomonadota > Betaproteobacteria > Burkholderiales > Oxalobacteraceae > Pseudoduganella > Pseudoduganella sp. RAF53_2. Next base: position 1,604 of record NZ_JBFRDW010000417.1, read on the forward strand.
GCGGTCGGATTCGGCCGGTTTCGATTTGACGGTGTCGGGATATCCTGTCCTGGGAGGGTAAAGAGGCGGAACAGGCCGAAAAATGTTACAATGTGAGGTTATCCAATCTGTAACTGAAAAGGCTTTTTCCAGTGCTTTCCACCGCAAATATCACCATGCAGTTCGGCGCCAAGCCGCTGTTTGAGAACATCTCTGTCAAATTCGGCGACGGCAACCGTTATGGCCTGATCGGCGCCAACGGCTGCGGCAAGTCCACCTTCATGAAGATCTTGGGCGGTGATCTGGAACCGTCTGCCGGTAATGTGTCGCTGGATGTCAATGAGCGCATGGGTAAGCTGCGTCAGGACCAGTTCGCGTACGAGGAAATGCGCGTGCTCGACGTGGTCATGATGGGCCACACCGAAATGTGGGCCGCCATCCAGAAGCGCGACGCGATTTACGCGAACCCGGAAGCGACCGACGAAGACTATATGGAAGCGGCCGAACTGGAAGGYAAGGTCGCCGAGTACGACGGCTATACCGCCGAAGCCCGCGCAGGTGAACTGCTGCTGGGTGTGGGCGTTGCCATCGACCTGCACCAGGGCCCGATGAGCGCGGTGGCGCCGGGCTGGAAGCTGCGCGTGCTGCTGGCCCAGGCCCTGTTCTCGAATCCGGACATCCTGCTGCTGGACGAACCGACCAACAACCTGGACATCAACACCATCCGCTGGCTGGAAGACGTGCTGAATCAGCGCAATTCCACCATGATCATCATTTCCCACGATCGCCACTTCCTGAACCAGGTGTGCACCCACGTGGCGGACATGGATTATGGCACGCTGAAGATCTATCCAGGCAATTACGACGACTACATGCTGGCGTCGACCCAGGCCCGTAACCAGCAGCTGGCCAACAACGCCAAGGCGAAAGAGAAGGTCGCCGAGCTGCAGGACTTCGTGCGCCGCTTCTCGGCCAACAAATCCAAGGCCCGCCAGGCGACTTCGCGCGCCAAGATGATCGACAAGATCAAGGTCGAGGACATCAAGCCATCGTCCCGTGCCTATCCGTTCGTGCGTTTCGAAGGCGAGAAGAAGCTGCACCGTCTGGCCGTGGAAGTGGACGGCATCTCCAAGTCCTACGACCGCACCTTGTTCAAGAACTTCAGCATCATGGTTGAAGCGGGCGAGCGCATTGCGATCATCGGCGCCAACGGCGCGGGCAAGACCACCATGCTGCGTTCCATCGTGGGCGACATCGCCAAGCTGCAACCGGATACCGGCATGGTCAAGTGGGCGGAGAACGCCAACGTCGGCTACATGCCGCAGGACCCGACCGAAGATTTCGCCAATGAGCTGAATCTGACGGACTGGATGGGCCAGTGGACCAAGGAAGGCGACGACGATCAGGCCGTGCGCTCCATCCTGGGCCGCCTGCTGTTCGGCGGCGACGAAGTCAAGAAACAGGTGCGCGTCCTGTCAGGTGGCGAAAAAGGTCGTATGATGTACGGCAAGCTGATGCTGGGCCGTCACAACGTCCTGATGCTGGACGAACCGACCAACCACATGGACATGGAATCGATTGAGTCGCTCAACATCGCTCTGGACAAGTATGCCGGCACCCTGATCTTTGTGTCGCATGACCGTGAGTTCGTTTCCTCGCTGGCCAATCGCATTATCGAGATCAAGGAAAATGAAGTCGTCGACTTCCGCGGCAACTACGAAGACTATCTGAAGAGCCAAGGTATCGATTAATGAATGCTGTTGTAATGCCGATCAAAACCGTCGACTACGAGAAGCCGACGGAAGACGGGGCCAGTTGCGTGGCCCATGCGTGGGCGCGCACTCCGGCGCCTGTCGCGGCAGACGAAAAGATTCTGCTCAAGGAGCGTATCCGCACCTTGCTGCGCGAACGCGAAGCCGTGCTGGTTGCCCACTACTACGTGGACGCCGACCTGCAGGATCTGGCGGAGGAGACTGGCGGTTGCGTCTCCGACTCCCTCGAAATGGCGCGCTTCGGCCGCGACCATCCGGCGAAAACGCTGGTGGTGGCGGGCGTGCGCTTCATGGGCGAGACTGCGAAGATCCTCAGCCCGGAAAAGACGATCCTGATGYCGGACCTGGACGCGACCTGCTCGCTGGACCTGGGCTGCCCGGCCGATGAATTCGCGGCCTTCTGCGATCAGCATCCTGACCGCACGGTTGTGGTGTACGCGAACACCAGCGCCGCCGTGAAAGCACGCGCGGACTGGATGGTGACTTCGTCGATCGGTCTGGATATCGTCAAGCACCTGCACGAGCAGGGCAAGAAGATCCTGTGGGCGCCGGATAAGCATCTCGGCTCCTACATCCAGAAGCAGACCGGCGCAGACATGCTGCTGTGGCAGGGTTCCTGCCTCGTTCACGACGAATTCAAGGGCGTGGAACTGGACCTGCTGAAAGAGCAGTACCCGAACGCGAAAGTGCTGGTGCACCCGGAGTCGCCGGCCAATGTGGTCGAACAGGCTGACGTGGTGGGCTCCACTTCGCAGCTGATCGCCGCTGCCGTCAGCCTGCCGGCACAGGAATTCATCGTCGCCACCGACAACGGCATCCTGCACAAAATGCGTCTCGCTGCACCGGGCAAGACCTTCATCGAAGCACCAACCGCCGGCAATAGCGCAACCTGCAAGAGCTGCGCGCACTGCCCGTGGATGGCGATGAACGGCCTGCGCAATCTGGTGGACGTTCTGGAAAACCTGAACAACGAGATCCACGTCGACCCGGCTGTCGGCGTTGAGGCTCAGCGCTCCATCAACCGCATGCTGGATTTCGCGGCCGCGAAGAAGGCGCGTGTGGCACCGGGCGCCGATCTGGCGAAAGAAGCTAAACTGTTTTCGGGAATCGGTCCGGCATGAGTACATTGATCAATCGCTTTGCTCCTTTTGACGATGCTCTCGCAGGCGACTACGAACGCAATCTGCTGGCTGCACTGCTGGAAGACATCGGCACCGGCGATCTGACCGGCACGCTCGTACCGGAAGATGGCCGCGCCGTGGCACGCGTAATCGTCCGCGAAGATGCCGTGCTGTGCGGCGCTCCCTGGTTCGAGGGCGTCATGCATGCGCTGGACGCCGCTATCGGCATCGAATGGCATTACGCGGAAGGCGACCTGATGGCCGCTGATACGCCGGTCTGCACAATCGTTGGCCCGGCGCGCGCAATTCTGACCGCGGAACGCTCGGCGCTGAACTTCCTTCAGCTGCTGTCCGGCGTGGCGTCGGCTACGCGCCGCTATGTGGACGTGATCGCAGGTACCACCGCCGCGATTCTCGATACGCGTAAAACTCTGCCTGGCCTGCGTCTGGCGCAGAAGTATGCAGTGCGCGTTGGCGGCGGCCAGAACCAGCGTCTGGCGCTGTACGACGGGATTCTGATCAAGGAAAACCACATCGCAGCGGCGGGCGGCATCACGGCGGCCCTGGTCGAAGCGAAGAAGGTAGCGAAAGCGGGCGTGTCGATTCAGGTGGAAGTCGAAAGCCTGGCCGAGTTGGAAGAAGCCCTGTCGTCCGGCGCAGAGTCCATCCTGCTCGATAACTTCGATCTGGACGCCATGCGCAAAGCGGTCGAAATCAATGGCGGCCGCGCGCTGCTCGAAGCCTCCGGCGGCGTCAACTTCGACACCGTCCGCGCCATCGCCGAAACCGGCGTTCACCGCATCTCCATCGGCGCCCTGACCAAAGACATCAAGGCCACCGACTTCTCCCTGCGCATCATCGGCTAAGTCGATGTCCCTCAAAGCGCCGCGACTGTCCTGCTCTTACTC
>NZ_JBFRDW010000418.1:0-5369 GCF_052113985.1 Pseudoduganella sp. RAF53_2
GCTGGAGTCGTATCGTGGCTCACGCCAGACGGTAATCTTGTTGTGACGCTGGTGCCAGCGCTGGTCGTTGGTCTGGCGGTATTCGGCTTGGCCTTGTGGCGAATCCGTCGTGGTAAGTCCTCTAGTTCCCAGTGACAAGTGCAAGGAAATGGCGGCGGACGCTTGGCGACGCCGCAAATGGCCGTTTGGATGTCCCAACTGCTTAGAAAGAGGGGAGTGGAATGGCAACGATCGCTACATTGGCACTGCTCATGGGATTAGGCGCTACGCCGGCCGCGCAAGCACCTTACACCTTCATTGAAGGCAAAGTGCCGGAGGACGTGCAGCCCGATGGGAACTCAATCGTGTTCGAAGGGCCGAAGGAATTGGTGGTCATCGATACAGGCCGTCATCCGGAGCACACGGACAAGATCATCGCCGTGGCCAAGGCGCGAAACAAGCCGATCACTGCCATCATCAATACGCATTGGCACCTGGATCACTCGACCGGCAACGCGCGAATTCGCGCTGCCTACCCCGGCGCAAGGCTTTATACGAGTACAGCCGTGGAGAGCGCGCTGAAGGGATTTTTGATCCGTAATGCCGATAAGGCCAAGGCGCGGTTGGCAGATCCGGCCGTGCCGGAGGCGAACAAGGCTGATACGCGGCTGTATCTGAATGSGATCAGTGATCCTGCCAATCTGATTCCCGATCATCCCGTCACTGGACCAACGTCGATTAAATTGGGCGAGCGCGAGCTACGGCTGCATCTGGCGAAATACGCTGCGACCGAGGGCGATGTCTGGGTTCACGACCCGAGCAGCAAGACCGTATTCGTCGGCGATCTGGTGGTCGTGCCGCTGCCGTTCTTCGATACCGGCTGCGCTGAAGGCTGGCGCCAGGCGCTGGCCGAGATCGATCAGCTTGACTTCCAGACCCTCGTGCCGGGCCATGGTCTGCCGATGGACCATGCCATGTTCTCGACTTACCGCCACGCGTTTGATGCGTTCACTGCGTGCGCTGAGAGCAGCCAGCCTACTGCAAGCTGCGTTGCGACATGGATGCAGCAGGGCGCGCCTTTCGTCRCTATGCATCCGGATGCCAAATACACGGAGGAGGCGTTGACCTATTATGTCGATCAGGTCCTGCGCGTGCCGGCTAAGCGCAAGGAATACTGCGGCGAGCAAACGTGAATGCATTGCGCTGGATTGCTTACTGCCTCGTTGGCCTTCTGCTGTGCTGTGGGCTCGGCGCGCTGGCGTTTGATGCGCTAGTTGTGCGGCCGGACAGACTCGACGTAGCGCAGGCGGCAAAGCTGGTTGCCATCGCTTATGCGCCATCCGCGTACCTTGACAGCCCGGAGCGGCTGGCGCGTCGCACTCGGTACCTGTTGTCGCTGTCGTCGCAGTGATGCTAATGTGGGGTTATCGGGCTTAGAATACGCGGGTTCAATGCGACAAGTTTAAGGGAGTCCAAGTGCCTGCCATCGGGTTTAGCCATTACAACTTACGCGCCGCAAGGGCGATGCTTGACGAGTTGCGCGATTTCTACAGCGACGTGGTTGGCCTGGAAGTAGGGGCGCGGCCGCCATTTCGCAGCTTTGGCTACTGGCTTTATGCCGGAGGCCAGGCTGTCTTGCATTTGTCCGAAGCCCGTCCTGGTGAAGAGCGGGTGGCCCAGCCGCAAGGGACATTTGACCATGCTGCTTTCAGCTGCACGGGTCGAGCGGCATATGAGCATGAACTTTCGCGGCGGGGCATCAGGTACAGAGTTGGCGTCGTTCCGGAGACGCAGCTGGTTCAGATTTTCTTCAACGACCCGGCAGGGAACGGTGTGGAACTTAACTTTGAAGAGGCCGCCGATGGAAGCCGATGAACGCGCAGTCTGCGAAGTACACGCCACCTGGATCAAAGCCGTCAATGCAGGCGATCTGGCGTGCTTGCTGACATTGCTGATGGACGACGCCGTCCTTATCGGCCCGGGCCAGGCGCCAATTGGCAAGAACGAATTTTCGGCCAACCTTCCGGCAGCGCATCAGAAGAATTTTATCGACTGTGTCAGCGAGCTGGAGGAGGTCGTGGTGGCAGGCGATGTCGCATACACACGGGCGCGCGACAGTTTGACCATATCGCCGCGCGCAGGCGGCGATACGATGCGATTCGCCGGATACCGCATGACTGTTTACCGCAAATTGCAGGGCGGCCGCTGGCACCTGGCCCGCGATGCCCATACTCTTCAGGAGATCTAATGTTTGACCACGTCAAATTCGGCGTCAGCGACTTCGCTGCCAGCAAAGCGTTCTACCTCAAGGCTCTCGAACCGCTCGGTATAGAGATCGCCGGGGAAGGCGTGCCGACTTACGGCATTGAGCTGATTCGTCCGAACTGCAATACTTCCTTGTGCCTGTTCCAAACCGACGAGAAGCCGGCGCATCTTCATTTGGCTTTCGTCGCGGAGAACCGCCAGCAGGTTGACGCCTTCCATCGCGCTGCATTGGAAGCGGGCGCCAAGGACAATGGCGCGCCGGGTCTGCGTCCGAACTACAACGCGAACTACTATGCCGCGTTCGTGATTGGTCCGGACGGCCACAATATCGAAGTAGTGTGTCAGCAGCCCGAAGGCTGAGCTCCCGAATTGATCAGGGCTTGTATTGCATATCGGGCGGCACAAGATAGCGCGTGCCGTCGAAGGTAAGCGGTACGTCCCGCGTTACGGCCGGCTTGCTGGCCGATTCCTGAATAGTCTCGTGAACGGTCAGTTTGGCCGAACCCTCGCTGACCGGTTTCAGATCCGTCAGATAGCGAAGGCGCATCGCGCCGCTCTGGCCGAAGTTGGCAAGCAGATTGTCGAGCACGGGTACCAGCTTGTCGCCATCTTTGCGAAGGACGGTGGCGACAGCATAAATGCGATTGCCTTGTTCGATGAAGGTCAGGACTTCTACGCCGTTGACACCGGGCGCCAGTGGGACTGGCTTGTCCATCAGGCGCACTTCGGTGATCCTGCCGCCATACGGCTGATTGCGCAGATAGCTGGCCATGAGCTTACCGTCGCCGATGCGGCCCAGGATAACCAGGAGGGTGTCAGCTTTTCCTTTAGTCAGAGCCGTCGCGAGGACTACCTGTTTCTTATTGCCCGGCACCGTCTGACAGGCGAATTTCACGTTCTCATGGACGGTGTGGCCCATGCCTCGAACAGTCTCCCACAGCTCTTCTTCGCAGTAATCGCTCTTCCGGTCCTTTTCCACGCTGACGCGCTGCCACTTGCCGTTCTTCCAGGCGTTGGTGATGGTCAGGTCGTACTTTTCGTCGGATGCGGAATCCAGCACCAACTGACGCACTGGCACGGGCTTATTGTTCACCACGTTGTGCCACTCTTTGTAGTGAATGCAGCAGCCGCTCTTGCTGGTGGTGACCAGCTGATTGCCTTCGACGTCGATAGAGTTCAGCGAATCGAGTGACAAGAGTGTGAAAGCGGGGCTATGTTTGAAGGCGGCGTCACTCTCGTTCAGGAAAATGTCATAGCTGGGCTGCGAGTAGGGACCGCTGTTCCCCGTCTGGATAGCGAAATCGAGTTTGCCGTCCAGGTTGTAGTCCATTCCATTGATAACCCCGCCGTAGTCGTACATGGCGTTGGAGTTGGCCAGCGGTTTGCCATCGGGGATGTGCATACGGATGTCGGGGACGGCGATGGTCTGCAAGACCTGGCTTGAATCTTTGTGCGTGATCTGCACGAGGGCGGGACCGGTGCATTCGTCCGCGGCCTTACACTGCGTTAGCAGGCGGATGGTGAAGACGTGATCCGGCAGAATGCCCGGCAGCTCGAAGTGCTTTGCCGAGGTATCGGGCTTTTGCACCGCGTTGGTAAGCAGCGTGATGGTATTGATGCGCAGCTTGTACATCTCGGCCAGGCAGGCTTTTGGCTTATCCGCGAGCATGCACTCGCCGCGGCTTGCGTTCCATTCGCGCTGGCTGGTGCGGACAAGGGCCGTGTCGGCGGATGTGTTGAGCAAATCGCGATACGTTGTGGCGAGTTTGTCGTCCAGAGCGGACAACGCCTTGTCTTCGCAAATCGCTTTTTCGTAATTCTGTTTGGCTTTGCTGCAATCGAAGCCTGCGGCGGAGGCGGGAAGGGCGGCGGCCAATAACAGCGCGGCCGTAATTTGGTAGCGTAGGGATGTCGTCATATGATGGCAATTGTATTGCTTTTTATTTACTGCATGGTTGCCATGGGGACACAAAGGAAGACCTCCATACCGGTGTCAGCTTGTTGTCTCGCTGTCCTCCTGATGCTGGTTGAGGGAGCCGCGCAGGCGGTGACGCAGGATCAGGTGATGGCGGGCTCGGCGAGGCTTTATCGCGAACGGATTGAAGAGCTGCGCAGCGCGTATCGGCTGGATGACGATGCCCGCTTTGGCGCGCGCGTCGAGGCTGTGGCGCGGCCCTTGATTGAGCAAGCGAAGCGCGAGTTTCCCGAATCGGCGGATTGGAACTGGGAGTTGCATACGACCACGGACGGTGATGCCAACGCCTTCGCCATGGCAGGCGGTAAGCTGCTGGTGAGCCGCGCCTATGTTGTGGACCTGGGGCTGAATGATGCGGAGCTGGCGATGCTGCTGGCGCACGAGATCATGCATGCCGTGCTGCGGCACAATCTGAAAGAGTTTGATGAGGCACTGAGGCTGGAGCCGAAGTGGGGCGAGCGGCCATACGCGGAATTCGAGCACGCGATCGACAATGACAATACCCTGATGCGCAAGCTGGCCGGCTTCAACGCGGCGCAGGAAGAGGAGGCTGACCGCGAGGGGATGCGCTTTGCGGCGAGGGCCGGGTGGCCGCCGATGGCCCTGGCCGGCTACTACCGCAAGCTGGCGCGCAGCAGCGATAACCCGAATTTCGACAGTTTCGCCCATCCGGCGCCAGCGCGGCGTTGGATAGCGGCCAGGGAGCTGGCCCAAAAACTGGCCGCTGAGCAGGATGAGGCGGCAGGCCGCAGCCCGCAGCGTGCCGGCCGTTGAGCAGGTATAATCCTCCGCCATGCGTCTGAAATCGACAAAACGGCTGGCTTTCATCTGGCTCGCGTGCTTCGCGGTGCTGCTGAACGCGCTCGCGCCGACGATTTCGCATGCGATGGCCTTCGCCAAAGGCCATCCGCGCGTGTGGGAGATCTGCCTGAATGACGGCACCCGCCTGCGTGGCACCGGCGAGCTGGATGCCGCCACCTTCCTGGCGCTGACCGATCGCAGCAAGCCCGCGCGTGCCATCACGGGCATGCAGATGGACATGGAAGATTGCGCCTACTGCCTGCCGCATGCAGGCAGCACCGGCCTGCCGCCAACCGACGCACCCCCGTTGGTGCACCATGCGGCGCCCGCCCTGCGTCCACTGCTGTTC
>NZ_JBFRDW010000419.1:0-5364 GCF_052113985.1 Pseudoduganella sp. RAF53_2
ACATCATCGAGCGCTTCGCCGCCAATTCGCGCGTGCCGGTGATTAATGGCCTGACCAACGAACACCACCCATGCCAGGTGTTCGCGGACATCTTCACCTATATCGAGCATCGCGGCTCCATCTCCGGGAAGACCGTGGCATGGATCGGCGACGCCAACAACATGCTGTATTCCTGGCTGCAGGCAGCCGAGGTGTTCGGCTTCCACGTCAACGTGTCCACGCCGCACGGCTACGAGATGGACATGTCGCTGGTATCGACCGACCGCTTCACCCTGTTCGCCAACCCGTCCGATGCCTGCGAAGGCGCGGACCTGGTCAACACCGACGTGTGGACCAGCATGGGCTATGAAGAAGAAAACGCGGCCCGCCTGAAAGCCTTCGACGGCTGGATCGTGGACGGCGACAAAATGAAACGCGCCAAGCCGGACGCCCTGTTCATGCACTGCCTGCCTGCCCACCGCGGCGAGGAAGTGTCCGCCGAGGTGATCGACGGACCGCAATCCGTGGTCTGGGACGAAGCCGAGAACCGCCTGCACATCCAGAAGGCACTGATCGAGTTCCTGCTGCTGGGCCGCATTAAAACTGATAACCAACCTGATTGAGAAATCGAAATGAGCGACGTTAAGAAAGTAGTCCTCGCCTATTCGGGCGGCCTGGACACCTCCGTGATCCTGAAATGGCTGCAGGATAACTACAACTGYGAGATCGTGACCTTCACCGCCGACCTGGGCCAGGGTGAAGAGCTGGAGCCGGCACGCGCCAAGGCGCTGAAGTTCGGCATCAAGCCTGAGAACATCTTCATCGACGACGTGCGCGAAGAGTTCGTCCGCGACTTCGTGTTCCCGATGTTCCGCGCCAACACCGTGTACGAAGGCGAATACCTGCTGGGCACTTCCATCGCTCGTCCGCTGATCGCCAAGCGTCTGATCGAGATCGCCAACCAGACCGGCGCCGACGCCATCTCCCACGGCGCGACCGGCAAGGGCAATGACCAGGTGCGCTTCGAACTGGGCGCCTACGCGCTGAAGCCAGGCGTGAAAGTGATTGCGCCATGGCGTGAATGGGATCTRCTGTCGCGCGAGAAGCTGCTGAAATACGCGGAAGATGCCGGTATCGCCATCGACATGAAGCACAAGAACGGCGGCGCGCCTTACTCGATGGACGCCAACCTGCTGCACATCTCCTTCGAAGGCCGTCACCTGGAAAACCCAAGCGCCGAAGCCGAAGAGTCGATGTGGCGCTGGACCGTGAGCCCGGAAGCGGCTCCGGACCAGGCAGAGTACCTGGACGTCGAATACGAAAAGGGCGACATCGTGGCCCTGAACGGCAAGCGCATGTCCGCTGCCGAAGTGCTGACGGAACTGAACCGCCTGGGCGGCAAGCATGGCATCGGCCGTCTGGACCTGGTCGAGAACCGTTATGTGGGCATGAAATCGCGCGGCTGCTATGAGACGCCAGGCGGCACTATTATGCTGAAAGCGCACCGCGCCATTGAATCCATCACCTTGGACCGCGAAGTGGCCCACCTGAAGGACGATCTGATGCCACGTTACGCATCGCTGATTTACAACGGCTACTGGTGGTCGCCGGAGCGTGTGGCCCTGCAAACCCTGATCGATCACACCCAGCAAACCGTGAACGGCTGGGTGCGTGTCAAGCTGTACAAGGGCAATGTGATTGTAGTGGCGCGCGATTCGAAGACCGATTCGCTGTTCGACCAGACCATCGCGACCTTCGATGAAGACGGCGGCGCCTACAACCAGGCCGACGCAGGCGGCTTCATCAAGCTGAATGCGCTGCGTATGCGCATCGCCGCCAACGCACGCATGAAGCGCGGTCAATAAGTCTTTGATTGCACTATGAAACGGGCCGCCTTTGCGCGGCCCGTTTTTTTTGTTACATTGCCAGCACGACCCCACGTCCCGCTAGGAGAGCGCATGAAAGACCTCAGTGTAAAAAACAAACTCTATCTGGGCTTCGGCACCGTCCTGGCAATCATCTTGCTATTGCTCGCGATGGCTTTTAACAGCTTCAATCGGCTGACCGAGGCTAATGGCTGGGACAAGCACACCATGCAAGTGCTGATTGAGCTTGGCCTGGTCCGCAACTCCATGCTGCATGCGCAAGTCGAAACGCGCGGCTACCTGCTCACCGGCCTCGAAAGCGCCATCGCGAATGAACGCGATAACGCGGCCGAACTGTCCAAGCATCTGGACAACGTGCTGAAGCTCACCGCCGACAATCCGCGCCAGCAGGAGCGCCTGAAAAAGGCACAGAGTCTGATCACGGCCTGGATCAATGACAATATCAGGCGCCAGATCGAGAAGCGCCGCGCGCTCGGTGAAACCAAAGGCGCGGCGGACATTATCGGCCAGTCCAATGAACTGCGCGACAGCGCCAACATCATCAAATCGGCGACCGACTTGCTGGACGACGCCGAGGACGAGGAAAACCGCCTGCTCAAGGAACGCACGGCAACCTCCCTGGCACAGCAGCAGCTGACCAATAATCTGCTGATCATGGGCGGCATCGCTGCCGTGGCGGTCGGCCTGCTGGTGACCTATCTGCTGTCCCGCGCCATCGTCACGCCGCTGAATAACCTGACGGTGGCACTGGGCCGCCTGGGCGCCGGTGAACAAAGCACGCGCGCACAAGTGCTGTCGCGCGATGAACTGGGCAAGGTTACGCAGGACTTCAATAATATGGCGCAAGTACTGCAGGAAACGCAGCTCCGCGAGCAGGCGCTGACCAATGAGCTGCGCGAAAAGGTCGATTCGCTGATGGAGACCGTCACCCGCGCGGCAGAGGGCGACCTGACCAGCAAGGTCAACGTCTCCGGCGAAGATGCCATTGGCCGCCTGGGCACGGGCCTGTCGCGCATGTTCGACAATCTGCGTTCGCTACTGAACAATGTGCAGAAAGCCGGCATCCAGGTCACCACCTCGGCAACCGAGATTGCCGCTTCCGCCAAGCAGCAGGAAGCCACCGGCGTCGAACAGGCCCAGACCAGCGTGGAGGTGCTGAGCACCACCAAGGAAATTTCGGCCAATACCACCCAGCTGCTGAAGACCATGGAAGACGCCACTGCCGTGGCGGACTACACCACCAGTGCCACCTCCGAAGCCCAGGTCAACCTGCGCCGCATGGACCAGACCATGCAGAATATGGTGAGCGCGACGGATTCGATCAACGCCAAGCTGGCGGCACTGTCGGAGAAGGCGTCCAATATCAACAGCGTGCTGACCACCATCACCAAGGTTGCGGACCAGACCAATATCCTGTCGCTCAATGCTGCAATCGAAGCCGAGAAGGCGGGGGAAGCGGGACGCGGCTTCTCGGTGGTGGCTACCGAAATCCGCCGCCTGGCCGACCAGACTTCCGTCTCCACCTGGGATATCGAGCAGATGCTGAAGGAAATGCAGTCTGCGGTGTCGGCCAGCGTGATGGGCATGGACAAGTTCAGCGAAGAGATCCGCCGCAGCGTGAGCGAAGTGCGGCAGGTGACGGACCAGCTGTCCGGCGTGATGGACCAGGTGCAGAAACTGGCGCCGCAGTTCGACACCGTCCTGCAGGGCATGCAGTCGCAGGCCGTCGGCGCACAGCAGATCACCGAAACCATGATGCAGCTGAACGATGCCACCCAGCAGACGGTGGAATCGCTGAAAGCCACCAGCGAAGCGGTGCACCAGCTGCAATATGCGGCAGGCGACCTGCAATCGAGCGTGGCCACCTTTGCGGTGACCGTGTAATACCATGAAGGCGCTGGTCTTTCACATCGGCCACGATCGCTACGGCCTGCCCTTGCAGGTGGTGCAGCGCGTGCTGCCCTTGCTGGAGCTGAAGGCCCTGCCAATGGCGCCGGACGCCGTAGCCGGCATGATGAATCTGCACGGAGCAACCGTGCCGGTGATCGACCTGTCGCGCGCCAGCGGCGGTCCGCCGGCACGCCAGCATTTCGATACGCGCATCGTGCTGGTCGATTACACCGATCCGGAAGGCGCGGTGCACGCGCTGGCCTTGCTGGCCGAGCGCGTGCAGGGTGTGCAGGAAGTGTCCGAACAGGCCTTGCAGCCAAGCGGTGTACGCGCCGCGCCTTTCCTCGGCGCGGTGGCAGGCGATAGCGAAGGCATCGTGCAGCTGGTGGAACTGGATCAGCTGCTGCCTGCCGCTTTGCGTGCCCTGCTGTTCCAGGTGGAGGATAAAGCATCGTGACCGTGCAAGGCATGCTCAAGGAGGCGACGGGGCTGAACCTGCCCCGTACTGCCGTGGAACGTGCCATCCATGAGCGCATGGACGCGCTTGGGCTTAGCGACCGCAAACAGTATGGCCACGATCTGATGCAGGGGTCCATACCGGGCGAGCTGGAAGCGCTGATCGAGCTGGTGGTCGTGCCGGAGTCCTGGCTGTTCCGCGATCCGCAAGCCTTTGCGCTGGCCACGGAGGTTGTCAAGGAACGGCTGGCAAATGGAGCGCGCGTGGTGCGCATTCTGTCCGTGCCGTGCGCGGGCGGCGAGGAGCCCTATTCGATGGCGATGGCGCTGTGCGATGCCCGCGTGCCRCTGGAGACTTTCAGCATTGACGCGGTGGACATCAGCGCGGCCTGCATCAACCGCGCGGAGATCGGCATCTACGGCCGCAACGCCTTCCGCGCGCAGGATCTGGCTTTCCGCGACCGTTATTTCACGCCGGTGCAAGGCGAAGAGGACATGTACCAGATCGCGTCCGGCCTGCGTCAGCGCGTGCGCTTCAGGCAGGGCAATCTGCTGGCGGCCGATCCTGCGCTGCCTTCGTATTACGACATTATCTTTTGCCGCAATCTGCTGATTTACTTCGACCGCCCCACAGCCGCCGCCGCTGCCGAGCGTTTGTCGGCGCTGCTGGTTGATGATGGCGTCCTGCTGGCAGGTTATGCCGAAGTGCCGGTGTTCACGCAGAACGGCTTCGTGCCCCTGCCCTACCGCTACGCATTCGCCATGCGCAAGGAAGGCAGCCGCGCCCACGCCCGCGCGCTGGCCACGTTGCCCGGCGCAACGCACCTGATCCGCAGCGCCACCGCGCCAGGGGGCTCGCCCACCGCCGCCCCCGGCGTCTCACGCGATCCCGCAGGCCTGACGCCCGCCGTCCGACCACCCGCTCCGCGCCACCGCGCGTCCGCCTCCGTGCTCGCCCCCAGCCCCACGCCCGCCTCGCCGCGTGCAACCGGTCCGGCACTAGCTGCCGCAGTTCCGGCCCCGGCACCTTCGCTCGCGGCAGGCCTGTCGCCAGCCACCGTCGGTCCGGCGTCCGCCGCCGCGCGCCCCGCCGGCCGCGCATCTGCGCCGCGAGCGCCTGCGTCCGCGACGGCGGCGTCCACGGACACGCTGC
>NZ_JBFRDW010000420.1:0-5364 GCF_052113985.1 Pseudoduganella sp. RAF53_2
TATCCGCTGCCTGCGAAGCCGGGTAGGTCAGGAAGCCGGCCGGAATATCGCGCTCGAAGCCGCGCAGCACGATTTCCTGCTTCACGGTCGGGTTGCGCTCCAGGCGCGCCACGGTCACCAGGTTGAGGTAATAGAAGGTCAGCTCAGCCAGTTCCGGAATTTGCGACTGGATCAGAATGGTCGACTTGGCCGGATCGATGCCGCAAGCCAGATAGTCCAGCGCCACTTCGACCACATTGCGGTGCACCTTGTTGGTGTCGTCCATATTGTCGGTCAGCGCCTGGGAGTCGGCCAGCATGATGAACTGCTTGTATTCATGCTGATAAGCCACGCGGTTGCGCAAGCTGCCGACGAAATGGCCGAGGTGCAGCGGACCGGTAGGACGGTCGCCGGTCAGGATCACGGCAGGAGAGGCGGAGGTTGCTGGCTGGCTCATAGGGTTCCTTCTGCTTGCCCCTATCCTTGCGCCATGAAAAACGCCACCTCAGGATAGGCGGCGTTGATATAAAAATCACATCACTTTTCAGTGGCCGCGCTATGTCAGCGGCGCCACCAATTCAGAGTCGAGCGATGTGACTGGATAATTTTCATCCCGCAATAATCACAGTTTGGCGGCAGCCTGTCAAGCCGAGGCGCCCAGCGAAGCCATGAGCTGATGCAGGCTGTCGATCTCGTAAGTTGGTTTGGCGGACGAGTCATTCGCGTGGCGGCCGGGGTTGTACCAGCAGCTTTCGATGCCGAACTGGTTACCGCCGAGGATGTCGGCGTCCAGGCGGTCGCCGATGATTACGGTGCTGTCCTTACTGAAGGATTTGGCGCGCTGCGTGGTGTATTCGAAAAAGCGGCTGTCCGGCTTGGCGTAGCCGCAGGCTTCCGAGGTGGCGACAAAGGAGATATGCGCGCCAAGGCCGGAATTATTAATGCGGCGCGACTGGATGGCTTCCACCCCATTGGTGATGATGCCCACTTCGCCAATGGCCGCCAGCTGCTCGCAAACCTGCATGGCGCCGTCGCACAGCACCACGGTTTCCGGCAAGGATTCCAGGTAGCGGTGGCTGGCCAGTTCGGGGTCGAGGTCTAACTGATGGGCGAGGAAAGTCCGGCGGAAGCGCTCCACCTTGACGATGTCCTTGGAAACGCGGCCCTGCTCGAAGGCGCGCCACAGCTCCGTATTGATGACCTGGTAGTCGTCGAAGATATCGGCGATATCTCCGGCGAGGCCCATGTCCCGCAAGGTGCGCTCGAACGAGCGCTTTTCGGAAGTCTTGAAGTCCAGCAGCGTGTCGTCGAGATCAAACAGGAACAGGGTGTGCTTCATTTTGCGTCACTAAGGCAGATCCGGACCGGGCATCATAGCATCCGGTCCGGATTTGCGTTTAGCGGCGCGTTGGATCGTTGGGGTGATCGTCGTAGCGGTTCGGCACGCCGTCGCGGTCACGGTCGCCGCGCGCCCAGTTGCCACGGGTGAATTCCCAGCGGCCATTGTTTTCCTTCCATGCCGGTTCGCGCCAGTAATAGCCATGGCGCTCGCGGACGTATTTACCGTGCGTCCACACATAGCGATGGCCGTTATAACGCCAGTAGCCCGGCGTCCAGACGTAGCCTTCGCGGGCGGCCGGCACCACTTCATCGCGCATCGGCGGCGGGGCGGTACGCACCACCAGAACGTCTGCGCTGGCAGCCAGCGGAAGGGCAGCCGAGCCCAGGGAAGCAGCCGCCATGGCGGCGAGCAGTAGTTTCTTCATGATTATTCCTCCTCAACAGAGTAGTGGCTTCCATATTGCCTCCATACGGCTGACTGGTCTGTGCGCTCACTCTCTTACCGCAGGGAATGGCTTTTCAAGTAATATTGTTTTTTTTGCCGGTCTGGAGAAACTCATGCGCGCCCCGATTGCTCTGCTGTCCCTTCTGATCTCTTCCGCCTTTGCCCAGACGACGCCGCCGATGGCGCCCGATATTGGCCCATCCTTTGAAGCGCCGGACTCCGCCAACGATTACATCAAGCGCGATGTCATGATCCCCATGCGCGACGGGGTCAAGCTGCATACCGTGATCGTGATTCCGAAGGGCGCCAGGCATGCACCGATCATGCTGACCCGCACACCGTACAACGCGTCCGGCCGCGCTCAGCGCAACCACAGCTCGCRTATGGAGTCCATTCTGGCGCAAGGCGACGAAGTGCTGGTGGGTGAGGGCTATATCCGCGTGTTCCAGGACATCCGCGGCAAGTACGGCTCGGAAGGCGATTATGTGATGACCCGCCCGGTGCGCGGCCCGCTCAACGATAGCAAGATCGATCATGGCACGGACGCATGGGACACCATCGACTGGCTGGTGAAGAACGTGCCCGAATCGAACGGCAAAGTCGGCATGATCGGCTCCTCGTACGAAGGCTTTACCGTGCTGATGGCATTGACTGATCCGCATCCGGCGCTGAAAGTGGCGGTGCCGATGAGCGCCATGGTCGATGGCTGGCGCGGCGACGACTGGTTCCACAACGGCGCTTTCCGCCTGCCGACGCTGGACTATATCGCGAGCCAGACCACGGCACGCGGCCGCGGCGAACCGCTGCCGACCGGCGTGTACGACGATTACGAAGGCGCACTGCGCGAAGGTTCGGTTGCCAGCTACGCTCACCGATTTGGCCTGGATCAGCTGAATTTCACGAAGAAGCTGTTCGAGCATCCGGCTTACGACAGCTACTGGCAGGAGCAGKCGCTGGACCGCATCCTTGGCAAGCGCAAGATCAGTGTGCCGACCATGCACGTGGTGGGCCAGTGGGACCAGGAAGATATCTACGGCACCTACAAGACCTATGCCGAGCTGGAAAAACAGGACAGCACCAACAAGCTGAATTACCTGGTGGTCGGCCCATGGCGCCATAGCGGCGTCAATTACGACGGCTACAACCTCGGGCCGATCAAGTTCACCGGGGACACCGCGCTCGAATTCCGCCGCGACATCATGCAGCCTTTCCTCGACCAGTACCTGAAGGATGGCGCCCCCGTGGCTGATACGCCTCCCGTGCTGGTGTATCAGAGCGGGACCAATCACTGGCAGCGTCTGGCCAAGTGGCCGCTGTCGTGCGAAAAAGGCTGCGAGTCCGCGCCAAAGATGGCTTACCTTCAGGGCGACTTCAAACTGGCCTTCGATGCGCCAAAGGGCGAGGCTTACGATGAGTATGTGGCCGATCCCGCCAAGCCGGTGCCGTTCGTGCCACGCCCTGTGCGCATGGGGGATGCGAATGTGTGGCGCCCATGGCTGGTGCATGACCAGCGCTTTGTCGCGGACCGCCCGGATGTGCTGAGCTATGTCAGCGAGCCGCTGAAGGCGCCGCTGGTGCTGTCCGGCGCGCCACAGGTGAAGCTGTTCGCCTCGACCAGTGGCACGGATGCCGACTGGGTGGTGAAGGTGATCGATGTATATCCGGATGAAGTGCCGTCACAGCCGGAACTGGGCGGCTACCAGTTGCCGCTGTCGATGGACATTCTGCGTGGCCGCTACCGCGACAGCTTCGAAAAGCCGGCCGCGATCCCGGCCAACAAGGTGGAACAGTACAGCTTTGCGCTGCCGCCGATCAGCCACGTGGTGCTGCCGGGGCACCGTGTGATGGTGCAGATCCAGTCGTCCTGGTTCCCGCTCTACGACCGCAATCCGCAGAGCTATGTGCCGAACATCTTCTACGCCAAGCCAGGCGACTACAAAAAGGCCACGCAGCGCGTGTATCACGGCGGTGTCCACAGCAGCGCCATCGAGCTGCCCGTGGTGAGCACTACTGGTAAGTGACGTAGGCCGCTTCCGGCTCTGTGGGCTGGCCGAGGAGGGCGCGCATCTCGCGCGCTTCCTCGACCGGGGTGCGGCCGAAGAAGCGCTTGAATTCGCGGCTGAACTGCGAGCTGCTTTCATAGCCCACGCGGCTGGACGCAGCGGCTGCGCTCAGGCCATTCTGGGCCATCAGCAGGCGCGCCTTGTGCAGGCGGGTCGTCTTCAGATACTGGATCGGCGAGGTCATCGTCACGGCCTTGAAGCTGGCGTGGAAGGCGGCCATGCTCATGCCGGCTTCGTCGGCCAGCTGGGCGACGTCGATCGGCTGGTTGAAGTCCACGTGGATGCGGCGTAGTGCCTTGCCAATCTTGCCGAACTGGCTGTGATGGGTCAGCGCGGCGCGCAGCGAGCCGCCGAGACGGCTGGTCAGCACGTGATAAATGATCTCGCGCACGATGCCGGGGCCGAGCAGGCGCGCTTCGACCGGCGAGGCCATCGCTTCCAGGAAGCGCAGCACGGCGTTCGACATCTTGTCGTCCATGGGCGAAGCCACGATGCCTTGCGGCGCGGCGGCGATCGGCACATTGGCTTCGTCCAGCGCCATCGCCACTTCCGCCGTGGTCTGCAAATCGACGGGGATGTTCATACCCAGCAGCGGCTCGGCGGCGCTGGCTTCCGTCTCGACTTCAAACGGCAGCGGCAGAGCCAGGACCAGGAACTGCTGCGCATCATAAAAGAACGAACTGTCGGCTAGATAGCCGCGTTTGCGGCCCTGGACCAGAATACCGATCGACGGCTCCACCATGACCGGATGGCGGGCCACCGGCGTGCTGGCGCGCACGAAGCGCACGCCCGGCATGGCCGGATGCTGATTCATGCCTTCATTCGGCGTCAGCTGTTCTACCAGCTGCACCATGCGCGCGCGGCGCAACGCTGTTGCTGCATCTTCCATTTCTGCTTCCTTATAGATTCAGGCAGTCATTTTGCGCTTAAATTGCCGGGTTTTGTACGCTGGAAGAGGATTAGGCAAGGATCAAATAGTTTCTGACATGAAGATTGCTGCGCTGCGGCCTACACTGCATGGGGTTGGAAATCTTAGCGGGAGGGCAGCATGAATTCGAAAGTAATCCTGATCAGCAGCGCGTCGACCAGCGTAGGCGCGGCGACAGCGCGCAAGCTGGCCAAGGCCGGACATCAGCTGGTGCTGGGCGCATGCCATGAGCAATGCGTGGCGCCGCTGGCGGAGGAGCTGCGCGCGCAGGGCGCCGAGGTGGATGTGCAGGTCCTCGATGTCACCGATGCGGACGATTTCCAGACTTTCGTGCTGGCTGCCCACCGCCGCTATGAGCGTATCGACGTGCTGGTGAATAACGCCGAAGTGATGGCGCTGTCGCGGCTCGATGCGATGAAGATCCGCGAGTGGGACCGCATGATCGACGTGAATCTGCGCGGCGCGCTGAATGGCATCGCCGCGGTGCTGCCGCTGATGCAGGTGGCGCGCTCGGGACAGATCATCAACCTGGCGGCTTTGACGCCGGTTGGTCCGACCGCCAGCGTGTATTCGGCCACCAAGTACGCGCTGGCGGCGATTTCGGAAGG
>NZ_JBFRDW010000421.1:0-5328 GCF_052113985.1 Pseudoduganella sp. RAF53_2
GGAAAAAGCTGCTGCTGCCAAGCTGGCTGCTGCCCAGGCACAAGGCGAAAAGCTGAACGGCATGACCGTGACCGTGGCTCAGAAAGCTGGCGTGGACGGCCGTCTGTTCGGTTCCGTGACCAACTTCGACATCGCTGAAGCCCTGACCAAAGCTGGCTTCGCCGTGGAAAAAGCTGCCGTGCGCCTGCCGACCGGCCCGCTGAAGACCGTTGGCGAATTCCCGGTTGCTGTTTCCCTGCACACCGACGTGCTGGCGGAAGTAACCGTTGCCGTGGTTGGCGAAGCTGCCTAAGTAATTGTTGTACAAATAGAAAAGCCGGGCGGCAGCGCCCGGCTTTTTTATTGCCAGTAAGTTTGATCATCCTCGAAGCAGGTATAATGCGCGCCATGAATCCCGCTCCATCCGCCGACCCGCAAGTCGATGCCCTCCGAATCCCGCCGCACTCCATCGAGGCAGAGCAATCTGTCATCGGCGGCCTGCTGCGTGATAACGCGGCATGGGACCGTATTGCGGACTTGATGCGTTCGGAAGATTTTTACCGCTACGATCACCGCATCATCTTCGAACAGATGGTTCGCCTGATTAACTCGGGCAAGCCGGCCGACGTGGTGACCGTGGCAGAAGCCCTGCAGATGCTGGGCAAGGCCGAGGAGGTAGGCGGCATGGCCTACCTGAACGCGATGGCGCAGAACACGCCGTCCGCCGCCAACATCCGCCGTTACGCCGAGATCGTGCGCGACCGCGGCGTGCTGCGCAAGCTGATTACCGTGGCCGACGAAGTGTCGGGCAAGGCCTTCAATCCGCAAGGCGCGGAAGTGAAGCAGATCCTGGACGAGGCCGAAGCGAAGATCTTCGCAATTGCCGAACAGGGCTCGCGTGGTGCGGCCGGCTGGCTGCCGGTGCAGCCCCTGCTGACCCAGGTGGTCGAGCGTATCGATGAACTGTATTCGCGCGACACGACCTCGGAAGTGACGGGTGTGCCAACCGGCTGGATCGATCTGGACCGCATGACCTCCGGCCTGCAGCCGGGCGACATGGTCGTGGTGGCAGGCCGTCCGTCCATGGGCAAGACCGCCTTCTCGATGAACATCGCCGAAAACGTCGCAGTGGAAGCCGGCCTGCCGGTGGCCGTGTTCTCGATGGAGATGGGCGGTGTGCAGCTGGCCATGCGTATGCTGGGTTCCGTCGGTAAGCTGGACCAGCACCGCCTGCGTACCGGTAAGCTGATCGACGAGGATTGGCCGCGCCTGACCGCCGCCATCCAGAAGATGAACGAAGCCCAGGTGTTTATCGACGAAACGCCGGCGCTGAACCCGATCGAGATGCGCGCCCGTGCGCGGCGCCTGGCCCGCCAATGCGGCAAGCTGGGTCTGATCGTGGTCGACTACCTGCAGCTGATGCAGGGCAGCCAGCCGGGCGACAACCGCTCGGCGGAGATTTCCGAAATCTCGCGTTCGCTGAAGGGCCTGGCGAAAGAGCTGCATTGCCCCGTCATCGCACTGTCCCAGCTGAACCGCTCGCTGGAACAACGCCCCAATAAACGTCCCGTGATGTCCGACTTGCGCGAATCCGGCGCTATCGAGCAGGACGCGGACGTGATTATTTTCCTGTATCGCGACGAAGTCTATAACCCCGACTCGCCGGATAAAGGTACTGCTGAAATCATTATCGGTAAGCAGCGTAACGGTCCGATTGGCGCCATCCGCCTGACCTGGATCGGTGCGTACACCAAGTTTGGCAATTACACCGGCAATCTGTCGATCTACCAGGGCGACTGATAAAGCCAGGGGCTGCGCTCTGCGGCCCGCAATGAATCAACCAACGGAGAAAAAAAATGTTTGGACGTTTGATGCCCACCGAGGGCAAGTTCTTTGACATGTTCAACCAGCACGCGGAACTGTGCGTGAAGGGCGCCAAAGAAATGGTGGGCCTGATGACTAATTTCGATGACCTGGAAAATCGCGTGCATGCGATCGAAAGCATCGAGAAGCAGGCTGACAAGATCACCTACGCTGCAGTGGACCTGCTGCACAAGACCTTCATCACGCCGCTGGACCGCGACGACATCCACAAGCTGATTACCAAGATGGACGACATCCTGGACTTGATGGAAGACGCTGCCCAGACCGTGTCGCTGTACGACCTGCATTCCGTGACGCCGGAAGCCAAGCGCCTGGCCGAGCTGGTGCTGGCCTGCACGGAAAAGGTCAAGGACGCGGTGGCCCTGCTGTCGAACATGGACAACGCGCGCCAGATCGTCAGCATCTGCGAAGAGATCGACCGCCTGGAATCGGACGCCGACCACGTGATGCGCGCTGCCATGTCCAAGCTGTTCCGCGATGAACCGGACGTGCGCAACCTGATCAAGATGAAGGCCATCTACGAAATCCTGGAAACCGTTACCGACCGTTGCGAGGACGTGGCAAACATCATCGAAGGCATCATCGTCGAAAACGCATAAGAATAAAGACCATCCATGCAGACCTTACAAATCAGCATCTACGCCCTGTGCTTATTGATCTTCCTGGCGTTGGTGTTTGACTTCATGAATGGCTTCCATGATGCAGCGAATGCGATTGCGACCGTCGTTTCGACCGGTGTGCTGAAGCCGCAGACCGCCGTGGCCATGGCCGCCTTCTTTAACTTCGTTRCAGTGTTCGTGGTCGGCCTGAAGGTGGCGACCACCATCGGCAAAGGAACCATCGACCCGCAGGTGGTCGACCATTACGTGATCTTTGGCGCCCTGTGCGGCGCCATCGTCTGGAACGTGATCACCTGGTACTACGGCATTCCATCGTCGTCCTCACACGCCCTGATTGGCGGCCTGGTTGGCGCAGCCGTCGCCAAAGCGGGCACCGGCTCGCTGGTCGGCGGCGGCCTGCTGAAGACCGTGATCTTCATCGTGGTATCTCCGCTGATGGGCTTTGTACTGGGCTCGCTGATCATGCTGATCGTGTCGTGGGTGTTCGTGAAGTCCACGCCGCGCAAGATCGACGGCTGGTTCCGCCGCTTGCAGCTGTTTTCGGCAGCCAGCTACTCGCTGGGCCACGGCGGCAACGACGCACAGAAAACCATGGGCATCATCTGGATGCTGCTGATCGCGACCGGCCACGTGTCGGCGACCGATTCCGCGCCACCGACCTGGGTCATCATCGCCTGCTACGGCGCGATCTCCTTCGGCACGCTGTTCGGCGGCTGGCGCATCGTGAAGACCATGGGCCAGCGCATCACCAAGCTGAAGCCTGTTGGCGGCTTCTGCGCGGAGACCGGCGGCGCGATCACGCTGCTGATGGCATCCTTCTGGGGTGTGCCGGTTTCGACCACGCACACCATCACCGGCGCTATCGTCGGCGTAGGCTCGGCACAGAAGATGTCGGCAGTGCGCTGGGGCGTTGCGGGCAATATCGTGTGGGCCTGGATCTTCACCATTCCTGCATCGGCCTTCGTGGCGGCGATTGCGTGGTGGGTCGGTAAGCACATTATGTAATCCGCGCTGCGGCGCGCAAGAAAAGGGGCCTGCGGGTCCCTTTTTTTCGTTCTTGCGATGTTCTCATATTTGAGATATATTCTCTTATATGGGAAATTCATTTGAAGATCGATTGGTTGAGCGGCTGGCGGCGTTGCGCGAGGAGCGCGGCATGTCGCTGGAAGAGCTGGCCACAGCCAGCGGCATCAGCCGCGCCACCTTGTCGCGTCTGGAGCGCGGCGAATCCAGTCCAACCGCAGCGCTGCTGGGCAAGCTGTGCGCGGTGTACGGCATGCCGATGTCGCGCCTGATTGCGGAAGTGGAAGTGCAGCCCGTGCAGCTGATCCGCGCGGCCGATCAATCCGAATGGCACGATCCGGACACCGGCTTCGTGCGCCGCATGATCTCGCCGCCTGCGCGCGGCTTCAAGGCCGAACTGATTGAAGGCCGCCTGCCGGCCGGTGCGGTGATCGACTATCCGCAGCCGCCGGTGCGCGGCATGGAGCAGCATATGTGGATGCTGAGCGGGGTGCTTGATTTCACGGTGGATGGCGTCGAACATCGCCTGCACAAGGGCGACATGCTGCGCTTCCATCTTTACGGCGCCACGCGCTTTTCCTGTCCCGGCCCGCRCGCGGCCCATTACCTGATTGCGATATGCGAACCATAATTGAGCTTGATGCCGCGGGCTTGCGCGCCCACGCCGATGAACTGGCCGAGGTGCTGCGCGATTGTGTGCTGAACGGGGCCAGCGTCGGTTTTGAGTTGCCGTTCCCTGAAGCCGAAGCGCTTGCGTTCTGGCTTGGCCTGGTGCCGGCTGTCGAACGCCGCGAACGCCGCCTGTTCGCCGTGCGTGATGATGCCGGTGTCATCTGCGGCACGGTGCAGCTGGTGTTGGCGGGCATGCCCAACGGCCGCCACCGCGCCGAGATTGCGAAGATGCTGGTGCATTCGCGCATGCGCCGCCAGGGCATTGCGCAAGCACTGATGCTGCATGCGGAAGCCATCGCGCGCACGGAGCAGCGCTCCTTGATCGTACTGGACACCTGCACCGGCTATGGCGCCGAGCAGATGTACCTCAAGCTGGGCTACCAGGAATGCGGGATCATTCCCCAATATGCCACCATGCCCGACGGCACGCTGGGCGCAACCACCTTCATGTACAAGCTGCTGCCGCGCGTGGCGGCGGAAGATCCGGAAGGCGACGATGCCGCGCAGATGATCGAGGAACTCAACGTCACGCTCAAGCTGATCACCGGCGACAGCGGCCGCACGCTGTTCAGCGCCGACGATGTGCGCGGTCCGTCAGCGCGCTTTGCCGTGGCGCGTGATGCGCAGGGCAGGGCGCTTGGCTGCGGCGCTTTCCGTCCGCTGGCGGAAGGCGTCGCGGAAGTGAAGCGCATATATGCCCGCGACGGCTCGCGCGGCATAGGCAGCGCCATTCTGTCCTGGCTGGAGGCGGAAGCGCGTGCATTGGGCTACCGCGCGCTGCGGCTCGAAACGCGCGTGGTGAATAGCCGTGCGGTGAGCTTCTATATGGGCCGCGGCTATGCGCGCATTCCCAACTTCGGTCATTATGCCGRTAACGACGCTGCGGCGTGTTTTGAAAAACAGCTCTAGGAGACCAAGTTGGCCATCAGCTGGATTGAAACGACCAATACGCTGGACTGGGAAGAACTGTCCGCTCTCTACTACGCTTCGCTCGGCCCCAAGGACCCGCCGCGTTTGAAGCTGACCTTCTCCAACAGTATGTTCAAGCTGTTCGCTTACGACGACGGCAAGCTGGTTGGCGCGGGGCGTGCGCTGGCCGATGGCATGGATTGTTCCTATCTCTGCGACGTGGCCGTACTGCCCAGCCACC
>NZ_JBFRDW010000422.1:0-5320 GCF_052113985.1 Pseudoduganella sp. RAF53_2
CCCCAGCCCAGAATCCAGGCCAGCACGGCGGATGCGGTCAGGCCCGCCATATACATCGCGACCAGCTTCACATCGACCGGTTTGCCGTTCTGATACGGAATGAGCACATCGTCCATCAGCGGCTTACTGAGGTAAGGCGGGATCATGTGCGCGCCGGTGGACAGCAGCATCAGTGCGAAGCCGAAGCCCAGCGGCCAGCGGTAAGGCTTGGCGAAACGCCACAGGCGGAACAGGGTCCAGGTCGAAGGCGGCGTATAAACCACCTTGGTGCAGACCGGGCATTCTTCCTGGTCCGGTTCCAGCGGCGCTTTGCAGGTGGGGCAGGAGTGATCTTCAACTTTGACCGGCGGCTGGCCGTTGACGAAGGCATCCTGCAGGCGTACGAAGGCTTCGGACAGGCGCTGCGCCAGCAGATTCTGGCCCAGAGTGAAGCGCCAGGACGCCAGACGGCCCATATCATCGACCAGTTCCAGATGGCCTACGCCGGCGTGATCGTGCAGTTTGAGCGACATACCGCGGCGATAAGTCCAGTCACGCCATACCGTTTCCCCCGGTGCGCGTGCCATAATGCGGCGCTCTGTGAGGATAACCAGACCTTTGTTGAAGTGTAGCTTGGCGTCAAGGTCAACCTCGAGGGCGCTCAAAACGTTTTCCCCTGAAGAAAGCTGCAACTGAGCTTCGGAGCGCCAGACTTCCGGCAGTTCGGTCAAACTCAGTTCAGAGGAAAGTTGGTTTGTTATCATTATGTGACTTGCTCCATGCGACAGCTTTGCCAAGTGGCAAGAATCGCAAAACAGTGGGAAAATAGTGGACGGGCGGAGTATACCGCAAGAGGTAGTAGAGCAAAAACATGACAAAGAAGAAAGATATCGAGTTTCTCCGCACAACGCACCTGCGTGGTCCTAACATCTGGACCTATCGGCCTGTGATCGAAACCTGGCTGGACATCGGTGAGTTCGAAAACCTGCCGTCCAATAAACTTCCCGGTTTCTACGAGCGCTTGACCGCCATGCTGCCCGGACTGCTGGAACACCGTTGCGGTGTCGGCGAGCGCGGCGGCTTCCTGGAACGCCTGCGCGACGGCACCTACGTTGGCCACGTTCTGGAACACGTGGTCCTGGAGCTGCAAAACCTGGCTGGTATGCGTACCGGCTTTGGCAAGACGCGCCAGACCGCCGAAGGCAGCGGCATCTACAAGATGGCGTTCCGCACCCGCCAGGAACAGGTTGGCCGCGCCGCGCTGGTCGCCGGCAAGGATCTGATGATGGCTGCCATCGAAGACCAGCCCTACGACCTCGCCGCGACCGTCGCCAAGCTGACGGAAATGGTCGAGTCGCTGTGCCTCGGTCCAAGCACCAGCAATATCGTGGACGGCGCAACCGACCGCAAGATCCCGCATATCCGTCTCACCGATGGTAATCTCGTCCAGCTTGGCCATGGCGCACGCCAGCGCCGCATCTGGACTGCGGAAACCGACTTTACTTCCGCCATTGCCGAAGGCATCGCCTCCGACAAGGACATGACCAAGGACCTGCTGAAATCGGCAGGCGTGCCGATTCCGGAAGGCACGCTGGTCAAGAGCGCCGACGAGGCATGGGAAGAAGCCCAGGATATCGGCCTGCCGGTCGCCGTGAAGCCGTATGACGGCAATCATGGCCGTGGCGTGTCGTTGAACCTGATGTCCGAAACCGACGTCAAGCAAGCCTATGACATCGCCGTGTCGCGTGGCGGCAGCAAGAGCGTGATCGTGGAGAAGTTCATCCTCGGTAACGAGCACCGCCTGCTGGTGGTGGGGCGCCGCGTAGTCGCTGCCTCCATGGGCGAATCGCTGTGGGTGAATGGCGACGGCAAGCTGAGCGTGCAGGAGCTGGTGGATACCCAGATCAACACCGATCCGCGCCGTGGTACTACCGAAGAACATCCGCTGAATATCGTGCAGCCGCGCGAGTCCGAAGAGGTACTGCTGGACCTGCAGCGCCAGGGTCTGACCCCGGATTCCGTCCCGGAAGCGGGCCGCAAGGTGCTGATTCAGCTGAACGGCAACGTGGCCAACGACGTGACCGACAATGTGCACCCGGCCGTGGCCGAGATGGCTGCGCTGGCCGCTCGCGTAGTGGGCCTGGACATCGCCGGCATCGATCTGGTCGCGCAAGACATTTCCCGTCCGCTGGAAGAGCAGGGCGGCGCCATCATCGAAGTGAACGCAAGCCCTGGCCTGCTGGCCCACCTGAAGCCTGCAGCGGGTGGCAAGGTGCGCAACGTTGGCGCCGCGATCGTGGACCAGCTGTTCGCACCGGAAGAAGATGGCCGCATTCCGATCATCGGCGTCGCGGGCAGCCGCCACACCGCGCTGATCGCGCGTCTGACTTCCTGGCTGCTGCAAATGAGCGGCCGTTATGTTGGCACCGCTTGCGAAGAAGGCGTGTACCTGAACGGCCGCCACGTGGCGCGCGGCCCGCTGGCTGAGTGGGAGTCCGGCCAGCGCCTGCTGCTGAACAAGAACGTGGAAGCGGCAGTGTTCGCCAACGGTAATCGCATGATCCTGACCGACGGCTTCTCCTACGATAAGTGCACCATCGGCATTGTGACYGACGCCAAGGGGCATGAGGACCTGGCCGAGTTCTACATCAACAGCCCGGAACAGATGTACAACGTGCTGCGTACGCAAGTAGACGTGGTGCTGCCGGAAGGCCATGCGGTGCTGAACGCATCCGACGCGCAAGTGGCCGAACTGGCCGAACTGTGCGACGGCGACGTGATCTTCTACGGCCTGGATGGCAAAGTGCCTGCCCTGGCTGCGCACCGCGAAGATGGCGAACGTGCAGTCTTCCTGAGCGAGAAAGGCTTCGTGATGGCGCAAGGTAACGATGAAATCGCGACCCTGCCGCTGTCCTGCCTGCCGAAGGGGCACGAGGAAAGCCGCGAGGCTGTGCTGGCCGCGATTGGCGCCGGGTGGGCCATGGGCCTGTCGCCGGACCTGATCGGCGCGGCGCTGCGCACCTACGAGTGGAACACCAAGAAAAACTGAACAGGAACACCCTTAAATGGAAGTCATTCGCCTCCGCGCCCTGCGCGGTCCTAATCTGTGGAGCCACCACACCGCCGTTGAAGCGATCGTGTCCTGCCCGCCGGAAGAGCGCGCAGTAGACAAGATCTCCGGCTTCGAAGTGCGCCTGCGCAAGCGCTTCCCGCGTCTGGCTCAGCTGCAGCCGGACGGCCATGCGGACAATATCCCGATGGCCCACGTGCTGGAACTGGCAACGCTTGGTCTGCAAGCCGAAGCGGGCTGCCCGGTGACCTTCAGCCGCACCACGCAAACCGTGGAAGATGGCATCTACCAGATGGTGGTCGAATACACGGAAGAAGCGGTGGGCCGCCTGGCGGTTGAACTGGCCGAAAAGCTGATCAAGTCCGCCATGGACGATACACCATTCGACCTGGCTGCCGCACTGCACGAGCTGCGCGAGCTGGATGAAGACGTGCGCCTTGGCCCGTCCACCGGCGCCATCGTGTATGCCGGCGTGGCGCGCAAGATCCCGTTCCGCCGCATGACGGAAGGCTCCATGGTGAGCTTTGGCTGGGGCAGCAAGCAGCGCCGCATTCAGGCTGCTGAAATGGACTCCACCAGCGCGATTGCCGAATCCATCGCACAGGACAAGGAACTGACCAAGAAGCTGCTGGACGCCGCCGGCGTGCCGGTACCGATCGGCCGTTCCGTGGACAGCGCGGAAGACGCCTGGGCCGCTGCACAGGAAATTGGCCTGCCGGTCGTGGTGAAGCCGAAGGACGGCAACCAGGGCAAGGGCGTGACCGTCAACGTGACGACCCGCGAACAAACCATCGCCGCCTTCAACGCGGCGCGCGAATTCCGCGACGATATCCTGGTTGAGCGCTTCCTGGCCGGCCACGACTTCCGCCTGCTCGTCATCGGCAACAAGCTGGTGGCTGCTGCGCGCCGCGATCCGCCGCATGTGGTGGGCGATGGCGTGCACTCGGTGCGCGAACTGGTCGACATCGTGAACGCCGACCCGCGCCGCGGTTCCGGCCACGCGACTTCGCTGACCAAGATCCGTTTCGACGATATCGCCCTGGCGCGCCTGGCCCTGCAAGGACTGGCTGCCGATTCCGTGCCGTCGCACGGCCAGCGCGTGATCCTGCGTAACAACGCCAATCTGTCCACCGGCGGCTCTGCAACCGACGTGACCGACGATGTGCACCCTGAAGTGGCGGCACGCGCCGTGGAAGCGGCGCAGATGATCGGCCTCGATATCTGTGGCGTGGACGTGGTGTGCGATTCCGTGCTGCGTCCTATCGAAGACCAGAACGGCGGCGTGGTGGAAGTGAACGCCGCGCCTGGCCTGCGCATGCACCTGTCGCCTTCCTACGGCAAGGGCCGTCCGATTGGCGAAGCGATCATCAACGCCATGTTCCCGGACGGTGAAGATGGCCGCATTCCAGTGGTGGCGGTGACCGGCACTAACGGCAAGACCACYACGGTGCGCCTGACCGCCCACCTGATCGCTGCTTCCGGCCTGCGCGTGGGCATGACCAATACCGACGGCG
This sequence comes from Pseudoduganella sp. RAF53_2, assembly GCF_052113985.1. Lineage (NCBI taxonomy): Bacteria > Pseudomonadati > Pseudomonadota > Betaproteobacteria > Burkholderiales > Oxalobacteraceae > Pseudoduganella > Pseudoduganella sp. RAF53_2. Next base: position 4,564 of record NZ_JBFRDW010000422.1, read on the forward strand.
TGTACGTCAACGGCCGCCAGATCGATTCCGGCGACTGTTCCGGTCCGCGCTCCGCCCGCAATGTGCTGACGCATCCGGACGTGGACGCGGCGGTATTCGAAACCGCTCGCGGCGGCATCCTGCGCGAAGGCCTGGCCTTCGACCGCYGCAAGGTCGCCGTTGTGACCAATATCGGCGCGGGCGACCATCTGGGCCTGAACTACATCACCACCGTGGAAGACCTGGCGGTGCTGAAGCGCGTGATCGTGCAGAACGTGGACGAAAACGGCGTGGCGGTGCTGAACGCCTGCGATCCTATCGTGGCGGCGATGGCCTCCAAGTGCCGCGGCAAGGTGACCTTCTTCGGCGCCGACCGCTATCATCCCGTGGTCGCCACCCACAAGGCGCAGGGCCGCCGCGTGGTGTATGTGGAAGATGGTCAACTGGTGGCTGCCGAAGGCAAGTTCGAACAGCGCATTCCGCTGGCGGATGTGCCGATCACGTTCAACGGCACCATCGGCTTCCAGGTAGAGAACACCATGGCTTCGGTGGCCGCAGCATGGGCGGCGGGCATCGATTGGGATTCGATCCGCAAAGGCCTGCGCACCTTCACCACCGACAGCCACAACGCGCCGGGCCGCTTCAACATCTTCAACTACCGCGGCGCGACTGTGATTGCGGACTACGGTCATAATCCGGATGCGATGCTGGCACTGGTGCAGGCGGTGGAGGCGATGCCGGCTGCTGGCCAGCGTTCCGTGGTGATTTCGGGCGCGGG
>NZ_JBFRDW010000423.1:0-5316 GCF_052113985.1 Pseudoduganella sp. RAF53_2
TCCTGGGCCCGGTTGCCGACGCCAATGTCGAAGTCGACATGATCATCCAGAACCAGGCCGTTGACGGCAAGACCGACTTCACCTTCACCGTGTCGCGCAACGACTACCAGAAGGCCATGGACGTGCTGCACAACGAGAAGGGCGAGATCGGCCACCACACCCTGGTGGGCGATGCGAAAGTGTCCAAGATCTCCGTGGTCGGCGTGGGCATGCGCTCGCACGTGGGCGTAGCCTCCAAGATGTTCCAGACCCTGGCGGAAGAGGGCATCAACATCATGATGATCTCCACTTCCGAGATCAAGATTTCCGTGCTGATCGACGAGAAATACATGGAGCTGGCCGTGCGCGCGCTGCACAAAGCGTTCGAACTGGACAAAGCGTAAATATTTCCAAAAAAAACCGTTGGATTGCCTTGACCAAAGCGGGTTCGGTCATTAATATGGCGGTCGTCTGATCTGACGCAGCAATGTAAAGAACAGACGATCGTTGAGCAATCAGCGAGGAGACGTGGCCGAGTGGCCGAAGGCACTTCCCTGCTAAGGAAGCATACGGGCAAAACCTGTATCGTGGGTTCGAATCCCACCGTCTCCGCCAACCACACTCAAGGTTGGCAAACAATACCCCGCGATAACCATCACTAAATTCAGTAGAATCAAGGAGTTAGTGGGTGGCTAGCGACAACGAGTCGCACATTCAGCAACACAACAATCCCCAGTCACACATGCGCGTGTAGGTTCATTTGTAGGTATCATTAGGCATCGCCTTTGACCGTACCTACAAAACGCTGCCATGGCCATCAATTCACTCACCGACGCTGATTGCCGTCGAGCCACGCCGAACGACGGCAAGCTACGCAAACTATTCGACGGCCACGGGCTAATGCTTGCTGTTCTGCCCAGTGGAAACAAGGTATGGCGCATGGCCTATCGCGATGCCAACGGTAAGCAGCAGACGGCAGTGATTGGGCCTTACCCATTGATCGGCCTGAAAGATGCGCGTGAGCGCCGTGATGCGCTGCGCCTACGCCTCCTGGATGGTGAAGACTTGAAAAGCAAGTCTGCCGGCAAGCCTTCGATAACGCTCGATGAGGCGCACGAAAAGTATTGGGCGGGCCGCACTGATACCAAAGAGGGGTATCGGAAAAATGCGCGCAGCGCGTACGAGATGTACATGTCTCCGACGCTTGGCAAGGCGATGGTCCGAGACATAACCAAGGAGCAGCTGATGGAGGCGCTTCGTCCTGTGGATCAAGAAGGCAAGAGTGTGTACGTGAGGCGCCTTAGGATGTGGGTGAGTCACGTAGTGGAATGGTCGCATCAACATGGATACTGTGATGGCAATCCGGCTGCCGCCATCAACCCTAAGGTCGCATTCTCTCGCAAAAAGGCGGTTGGGTTTGCTGCGCTGCCACTTGCGGATGTCCACCCGTTTCTAGAGCGCATGGCGTTAGAGGAGATGACTCAATCGGTGCTGGCGTGCAAACTTCTGGCGTTGACATGGACCAGGACCGATGAACTTCGGAGTATGACTTGGGATGAGATAGAGGGTGACCTGTGGCGCGTTCCGGCTCATAGGATGAAGGGCGGCCGCGAGCACTTGGTACCACTGTCAAAGCAGGCGCAACAGCTATTCACGGAATTGAAGCGCCGCGCGCGCGGAAGTAAGTACGTGTTCCCGAACGATCGCACCGCCACCAGGCCAATGAGCGAGAACGCGATTCTCTACCTTATTCATCGGATCGGATTCAAAGGAAAGATGACCGGCCACGGCTGGCGCAAGGTTGGCTCGACCTGGGCCAACGAAAATGAGTACAACCGCGATTGGATCGAGATGCAGCTCGCGCACGTAGAGGAGAACGAAGTGCGCGGCGCTTACAACTCTGCGGAATACTTAAAGCAGCGCCGGGGAATGATGCAGGACTATGCGGACTGGCTACTTAAAGAAGCCTAATCCCGGCCGCCTGAAGCGTCGACAACCGCCAGCCGACCGTGCGCTGCGTGATTGCGACATCGGGCGGCGGTAACTTACCATCGCGCAGCCAGCGGCGCAGCGTCTCTGATGTAACCCCCAGCATCGCGTACAAGTCCTGACGGTAAATGACCCGGTCCTCGACTGTGGCCGCCATCATGTTCATTTGGCTCATATCCGACATCGTCTGCTCCTATTCGTCACACATACCCATTGCCCGCGCCTGGCTGGCCAGCTGCTGCAGCGCCTCACCCATTGGCTTCCTGCCTGGTGCCTCACACCGGCCGGCGGCCTGCCCGATCTCGTAGATCACCTTGAACTCGCGCCACATCGTTCGCGTGCTGCCCATCAAGTACCGTCCATCGGCTTTCTTGCGGAGGTCTACTGGCTTGTCATGGCAGTAGTTCTCGAAGGCGGTTTGGATGGTGGTCATGGCTTGCCACCCTTAGACCTATGGCCGCCAAGGCAGGCGCCAGCAACCACTCCGAGCGCGCCATACACAAGCACGTAGCCCCATTGCGCATGGCCATCTGCGGTTCGGGCAGGCGCCGCGCCAAAGTTGATTGAGGCAAAGCACAGGAGCGCCATCCAGCAAAAGAAGGTGTCACGCATTTTCACGCCCCACGCACTCACACCGCTTACCGTAGGTAACGCCAGTGCCTTCGCAGATTTCGCAGCTTGGCACCTGCTGTAGCGGTGCTGCGCGGCCATAAACTGGCACAAGTCCGAAGTCTTCACTTGCCCACATCCATTCTTTCGTGGCAGTGCCCGCTTTGAAATTTACGAGCGCTTGCGGGTCTATCCACGCCACTGGCTCTACTGCCTTAGGTTCAGCGAACAGCGAGCCATCCTGCTCATGCATCAGGCGCCAGTATTGCGGCTGCGTGAGCCAGCGGCACGAACTGTCGAACAGAGCATACTCGCCATCCTTGTGCAGGATGCGCCCGATCACCTCGTAGCCGCGCTGCTTCAGGTCGGCTAGCTTTCGATCAAACAGCGGGCGGGGATCTGGCGCTTCATCTGCCTGTGGTGAAGCGGCGAAAGCGACAGGAACGGCTGCGGTGCCGGTCAATATCGAATGGAGTTTCAAAGCGTAGGTACGCCATTGAGCCTTGTTGCGCTCTGCTACCTGAAGCTTCTGCCAAGTGGACTTGTAATCGGCATCCCAATCTTCTGGCGTTTGCTGCGCATACGTCAGGTCAGCCAGCGATTCCATTTCCGGCTGTTCCGGTACTGCGCTTGCCTTCGGTTTGTTATTCGACAATTCAGTCATTTTGCGTCCTCCCAGCCCCAACCGAGTAATTCTCCCGTGTTTTTGATCTGCTCCTCAGTCGGCTTGCTGTAGATGGCAAATTTCGTCAACGCTGGCGCTCCTGGATAAAGAACCCAATACCCTACTGGTTCTGGATAGTTGGTCCGAATTATCCGCACCGGGCTTTCGAACATCATGCTCGGTATTGGCTGTACTGCAGCGGGTTTAGTCGTATCGTTCATCGCGGGATGCCTTTCCATGTTGGTACCTTTACCGACACCGCGCAGAACGTCGTGTTCATCGGCGGACCCGGCACCGGCAAAACGCACTTGGCGACTGCTATCGCCGTGGCGGGCATCACTGCCATGGGTAAGCGCGTCCGCTTCTACTCGACAGTCGATCTGGTCAACGCGCTGGAACGGGAAAAGCGAGAGGGCAAAGCTGGCCGCATCGCACAGTCGCTGCCGCGCATGGACCTCGTCATCCTCGACGAGCTGGGCTATCTTCCCTTCAGCCAGGCAGGCGGGGCGCTCCTGTTCCATTTGCTCTCCAAGCTGTACGAGCACACGAGCGTCGCCATTACTACCAACCTGAGTTTCGCGGAATGGTCTGCCGTGTTCGGCGACGCCAAGATGACCACGGCGCTGCTGGACCGGTTGACCCACCACTGCCATATCGTGGAGACCGGCAATGACTCCTACCGCTTCCAGCACAGCAGCATGGCCGCCAAGGGAAGGATTAAGGAACGGGAGCAAAGGCGCAAGTCCGGCAAGGCTAGTGATTCGGCCGATCCGATTTGAAGCACGGCGAAACAAGCAATGAGATAAATCGTTTATCTCGTTAATTGCTATCTACCGCCCCAAGGGGGATTCGCTTCGGGCGGCGCCCTACGCGAATCCCCCTTGTTATTTGGTACACTTATCCACAGCCGATGCTTCAAACTCGGCACCCCGCCCCTGGGTCAAAATTCAATCAGCAGGTTGGGTCAAATTTCAATCAGCGCCAACAATCGCGCTTCCAACCGCGCATTGACGTAGTCGATGAAGGGCCAGTGCTGCGCGTAACCGCTGAGCTGCCCGGCATGGAGCGAGGCGATCTCAACCTCACCGTCGAGGATGGGGCGCTGGTATTGCGGGGCGAGAAAAAACAGGACATGTGTAACGAGGAAGCGGGCTGTTACCGACTTGAACGCGCCCATGGCCGGTTCGTGCGTACAATTCCGATGCCGGAAAACGCCGAGCCGGACCATGCCCTGGCGAAGTTTGACAATGGCGTGTTGACGTTGACCGTGCCGAAATCGGAGCCGTCGCGCTCCGCGAGCCGCGTAATCGATATCGACTAGGGGCCTCCAATTCGCGCCGGAAGCGGAGAGGGATGTGGCGAACGGTGCCGTTAGCACAACTGGTAGAGCAGCAGATTTCTAATCCGTTGCTCCAGAACCATCCGTAGGGCTGCGGGATTTGGCATTTCGGCGCAAAGCGCAACATCAAACCCAAGCAAAGGGTGTTCTTTGCGCCGCATGGCAGACCTTGGCCTCATCGATCTGACCCGCGGTGCCGTAGCTGGCGCGGCCAGCGGCGGGACCGCCGTGCGCAGTGAAGCGTAAATGGCGCCGGTACGGCGCTCCATGCATTCGACAAATTGCTGAATCTCACAAGTAGGGCGATGCGGCGCACCGTCGGCCAAAGATAACGCCCCCTTTCTGTCCGCGACACGCTCTATGCAGCGCGTTAAAAAAAACCCGCTCATCGAGCGGGTTGAATCTATTTCCTTGGAGGGGAATAGAGGAGACAGGACCAGTATGTTGTGACGCAGCATTAAAGTCCAGTTTTCTTTCAAAATATTGGATATCACCAAGGGAAATGTCTCGAACATCATCCTGYGGGCGAAGGGAGCGGTGACGACACTGCCATCCACGGCGAGCCAGCGACCAGGATTTCAAGCGAAATGCGAGAGTCTGGCGGTATGGCCGATGCGATTGCTGGACGAGACCCCTCGGAGGTCTCGCTGGTCACCTCACAAATGGCTAATTGATGCCAATAGCCTCAAGATCATCTCGGTGGACCTTGGGTCAGGGATTCGCAACTCCGCTGGTC
>NZ_JBFRDW010000424.1:0-5299 GCF_052113985.1 Pseudoduganella sp. RAF53_2
GTACAGCGTCACGGCTTTCGAGCCCGGCGCCAGCGAAGACTTGACCCACGGCTTGCGCAGCAGGCCGGCCTGGTTTGCGTTGCGCGCCAGCAGGCCGGCAGCGATCATATTGCGCGGATTGTTGGTGTTGGTGCAGCTGGTGATGGCGGCAATGATCACCGCGCCATCCGGCATCTTGCCAGGCTCGTTCTCTACCACGCCAGCGATGCCGCGCGCCGCCAGGTCGGTCGTCGCCACGCGCTTGTGCGGGTTGGACGGGCCGGCGATATTGCGCACCACGGTGGACAGGTCGAACTTCAGCACGCGCTCGTATTCGGCGTTCTTCAGCGAATCCGACCACAGGCCGGTGTGCCTGGCGTAGTGTTCCACCAGCTTGACCAGATCGTCGTCGCGGCCGGTCAGCTTCAGGTACTTGATGGTCTGCTCGTCGATGGAGAACATCGCGGCCGTGGCGCCGAATTCAGGCGCCATGTTCGAGATGGTGGCGCGGTCGCCCAGCGTCAGCGCGGTGGCGCCTTCGCCGTAGAACTCCAGATAAGCCGACACGACTTTTTCCTTGCGCAGGAATTCGGTCAGCGCCAGCACCGTGTCGGTGGCGGTGATGCCTGGCTGTGGTTTGCCGGTCAGCTCAACGCCGACGATGTCCGGCAGGCGCATCCAGGATGCGCGGCCCAGCATCACGGTTTCGGCTTCCAGGCCGCCCACGCCGATGGCGATCACGCCCAGTGCGTCCACCATCGGGGTGTGGGAGTCAGTGCCAACCAGCGTGTCCGGATAGGCCACGTTGTCGCTCACCTGGATCACCGGCGACATGCGCTCCAGATTGATCTGGTGCAGGATGCCGTTACCCGGCGGGATCACGTCCACGTTCTGGAAGGCTTTCTTGGTCCAGTCGATGAAGTGGAAGCGGTCTTCGTTACGGCGGTCTTCAATGGCGCGGTTCTTTTCGAACGCGTCCGGATCGAAGCCGCCGCATTCGACGGCCAGCGAGTGGTCAACCACCAGCTGGGTCGGCACAACAGGATTCACCAGCGACGGATCACCGCCCTGGTCGGCGATGGCGTCGCGCAGGCCGGCCAGGTCCACCAGCGCGGTCTGGCCCAGAATGTCGTGGCAAACCACGCGGGCCGGGAACCACGGGAAGTCCAGGTCCCGTTTGCGTTCGATCAGCTGTTCCAGGGACGCGTTCAGCGTGGATGGGTCGCAGCGGCGCACCAGGTTCTCTGCCAGCACACGCGAGGTGTAAGGCAGCTTGTCGTAAGCGCCTGGCTTGATCGCATCGACGGCTTCACGCGCGTCGAAGTAATCGAGCTGGGTGCCCGGCAGCTTTTTGCGGAATGTGGAGTTCATTATTTGCGGTCCTTGATCGGTACGAATTGCAGGTCCTCAGGGCCTACGTAGTTTGCGCTTGGGCGAATGATCTTGTTGTCGATGCGCTGCTCGATGATGTGCGCGGACCAGCCGGAGGTACGGGAGATCACGAACAATGGCGTGAACATGGCGGTCGGCACGCCCATCATGTGGTACGACACGGCGGAGAACCAGTCCAGGTTCGGGAACATCTTCTTGATCTCCCACATCACGGATTCCAGGCGCTCGGCGATGTCGAACATCTTGGTGGAACCGGCTTCTTCGGACAGCTGGCGCGCCACGTCCTTGATCACCACGTTACGCGGGTCGGAGATGGTGTACACAGGGTGTCCAAATCCGATCACCACTTCCTTGTTTTCCACGCGCTTGCGGATGTCGGCTTCGGCTTCGTCCGGGTTCTCGTAGCGCTTCTGGATTTCGAAGGCGAATTCGTTGGCGCCGCCGTGTTTCGGGCCGCGCAGCGCGCCGATAGCGCCGGTCACTGCGGAGTAGATGTCGGAGCCGGTACCAGCGATCACGCGGCTGGTGAAGGTGGAAGCGTTGAACTCGTGTTCCGCGTACAGGATCAGCGAGGTGTGCATCGCACGCACCCAGCTTTCGCTTGGCTTCTCGCCGTGCAGCAGGTGCAGGAAGTGGCCGCCGATGGAGTCGTCGTCGGTTTCCACTTCGATGCGCTTGCCATTGTGGCTGAAGTGGTACCAGTACAACAGCATGGAGCCGAAGGATGCCATCAGGCGGTCGGCGATGTCGCGTGCGCCGGCGATGTTGTGGTCATCCTTTTCCGGCAGGGTGCAGCCCAGCACTGAGCAGCCGGTACGCATCACGTCCATCGGGTGAGCGGATGCTGGCAGCGCTTCTAGTGCCGACTTCACGGATTGCGGCAGGCCGCGCAGCGCTTTCAGCTTGGTCTTGTAGCCCTTCAGTTCGGCTGCGGTTGGCAGCTTGCCGTGTACCAGCAGGAAGGCGATTTCTTCGAATTCGCAGACGTTGGCCACGTCCAGGATGTCGTAGCCGCGGTAGTGCAGGTCGTTACCCGTTTTGCCCACGGAGCACAGCGCGGTGTTACCCGCTGCAACGCCGGACAGGGCGACGGATTTTTTTGGCTTGAAGGTTGGTGCGTCGGTCATTTCAAATCTCCTCGGATTACTTGATTATTTTTTCTGTGCTGCGAACAGTGCATCCAGCTTCTGCTCGAAATCGTGATAGTTGATGCGTTCATACAGTTCGGCACGGGTCTGCATGGTGTCGACCACATTCTGCTGCGTACCGTCGCGGCGAATCGCGCCGTACACGTTTTCAGCCGCCTTGTTCATGGCACGGAAAGCGGACAGCGGATACAGCACCAGGCCCACATCAGCGGACTTCAGTTCTTCAACGGTGAACAGCGGGGTCGAGCCGAACTCGGTGATGTTGGCCAGGATCGGCACCTTCACCGCCTTGGCGAACTGCTTGTACATGTCCAGCGTGATCATCGCCTCAGGGAAGATCATGTCGGCGCCCGCTTCAACGCAGGCCACGGCGCGTTCGATGGCGGCATCGAGGCCTTCCACGGCCAGCGCATCGGTGCGGRCCATGATCACGAAGTTTTCATCGGTACGCGCGTCAACGGCGGCCTTGATACGGTCCACCATTTCGCCCTGCGACACGATTTCCTTGCCCGGACGGTGACCGCAGCGCTTCGCGCCAACCTGGTCTTCGATGTGCATGGCGGCGGCGCCGAACTTGATCATGGACTTCACAGTGCGCGCCACGTTGAAGGCGGAGGCGCCAAAGCCGGTATCGACGTCGACCAGCAGCGGCAGGTCGCACACGTCGGTGATGCGGCGCACGTCGGTCAGCACGTCGTCCAGGTTCGAGATGCCGAGATCCGGCAGGCCCAGGGAACCGGCTGCCACGCCGCCGCCGGACAGGTAAATCGCGCGGAAGCCGGCGCGCTTTGCCAGCAGAGCGTGGTTGGCGTTGATCGCGCCCACCACCTGCAGCGGGGATTCTTCTTTGACGGCCTGGCGGAAGGCGGCGCCTGCGGAATATTGGCTCATGATGTCCTTTCAGCGGTTTAGTTTGCGCACTTATCTGCAAGTGCCGTGCCAGCTACCCACCTCCAGCAAAATCAAGGACTTGCAACATTTCGCTCATAGTGCGACGTTTCACATTGAAACAATGAAAYAGCTATAATTGAAACATGCGACATTCCACGCCACTGCCCTTCGATCCCGCCGACAAGCCAGTCATCTGGACCGTGGCCGTTTCACGGCTGTCCGAACTGTTCCGCGACATCACGCCGGAATACGACGCGCTGGCCACCATCGAGCCGATCAACCTCGGTTTCGATGAAGCGGCGCGCCACATCCGCGAACGCCTCGCCACGGAACGTTGCGACGCGGTGATCGCGGCCGGCTCCAACGCGGCTTATCTGAAAGGCCGTTTGTCGGTGCCGCTGGTGATAGCACGGGCCAGCGGTTTCGACTTCATGCAGGCGCTGGCGCGGGCGCGCAAGGTGTCATCGCGCATTGGCGTGATCACCTACCAGGACGAACTGCCTGCGCTGGCCGAATTCGCCGCCACCTTCGGCGTCGACATCGAACGCCGCACCTATACTGCCGAAGAAGATGCACGCGCCCAGATCAACGACCTGAAGGCGTCAGGCATCAAAGCCATCGTCGGCGGCGGACGCATCACCGACCTCGCGGAAGAAGCCGGACTGACGGGCGTCTTTGTGTACTCCTCCACCTCGATCCGCCAGGCCTTTGACGACGCGCTGGAAATCGCCCGCCTGGCGCAACTGGAATCGAATCGCGGCCATCGTACCGTGGTGGCCGACACGCTGCGCGCCAAGCACGGGCTGGCCGACCTGCGCGGCGAATCGGAGGCGATGGAGCGCGTGCGGCAAGCCGTGGTGCTGTACGCGAAGTCGCCGGCCACGGTGCTGATTCAGGGCGAAACGGGCGCGGGCAAGGAGCTGGTGGCGCAGGCCATCCACCGCGAAAGTCCGCGTGCGCTGGGCGTGAACCGTCCCTTTGTCGCGGTGAATTGCGGCGCGATTGCGGAATCGCTGCTGGAGTCCGAATTGTTCGGCCACGAAGAAGGGGCCTTCACCGGCGCGCGTCGCGGCGGTCACGCAGGCTTGTTCGAAGCGRCCAATCGCGGCACGCTCTTCCTCGACGAAATCGGCGAGATGCCGCTGGCCCTGCAAACGCGCTTGCTGCGCGTACTGGAAGAGCGCGAAGTCGTGCGCGTGGGTGGCACCCGTCCTATTCCCGTCAACGTGCGCATCATCAGCGCCACGCACTGTGATCTCGAACAGCGCGTGCGCGAAGGCCGCTTCCGTGCGGACCTGTTCTATCGCCTCGCTGTGCTGCGTTTGACATTACCGTCACTGCGCGAGCGGCCGACCGACATTCTGCCGCTGGTTGAATGGTCGCTGCGCAATGCGCTGGCAGCGCTGGGCGCACGGCCGCATCCAAATCTCAGTGCGGAGATTGCGGCCTGCGCGCCGCTGTTCATGCGCTACGATTGGCCGGGCAATGTGCGCGAATTGCGCAATATGACGGAGCGGCTGGCGTTGTTCCTTGCCGCCGAACCGCTGCAAGCGCTGACGCCGAGCTTCGTGATATCGGTTGCTCCCGAGCTGGCCACCAGCCCCACCGCAGGTCAGGCCGCGGCGCTGCCGTGGCCCGGAGCAGACGCGGCGCCCGCCACGACACCTGGCGCTCCACGGGCCGCTGCGCCAGGTGGTGGTCGGCAGCGTGCCGAGTCGGCGTCGGAAGTCCTTGCACGCTTTGGCGGACGGCGCGACGCGGCAGCCGACTATCTCGGCATCAGCCGCACCACGCTGTGGCGGCGCCTGCGCGAAGAGACAGGCGGCTGAGCGGCCAGCATCTGCGCGCCACCCCGTCAGACGCGTCGCTACAATGGGCTGCATGGAACC
>NZ_JBFRDW010000425.1:0-5299 GCF_052113985.1 Pseudoduganella sp. RAF53_2
CGTCCGATGCACGAGCCTCTGTGAACAGGACTGCAAAGGCTCTCGGATGCGTACGTGGAAGAACCTCTTTCAGAAGAGGGCAAACGCCGATATTCTGGTGCGCGTTCGAATCAATCGATTGGTCGAACTTTATTTTTAGCTTTGATGCAGCAGCTTCACCATTGGCTGCGAAATCAATTTCGAGGAATCGCTCGCTAAGACCATCATCGTTAAATATACGGAGTACAGCCTGCCGGATAACGGTAGAAAGATCTTGAGGTAGCAGAGACTCCGCTTCCTGCCTCGTATATCGGTGCGATATAGACATCCATATATCACCGGTAAGTAGCGCCTTGTATTTGAGTACTCGAGTTCCGTTCGAGTCGGTTTCGCATGCTGCTTGACCCACTACGGGCTTGATGTCAGGTCTGCAGCCCAACTGCTCCTTGATGTCGACGTGCACGTCGTCTGTTCCGACTGTCAGTTCATATACAGGGTGTTGACGGAAGCGCGGATAGGCATCGCTATTTAGGAAAAGAACTACCTTGCTGCCGGTGTCAACTCGAAGGTTGATGCAACGATTACTCTTCGAGAGCGCCATTGGCCTCTTGATGAAATCAGATAGCACGTTCCCATTAACAGCCACTGCATATGGCAAGGCTAAGCTCTCTTTGGTGCCGGTCCGGAACTGGTAACACACGCTTATTTTGGAACGAACCGGAACGTTCGTCACCGTACCTTCTGGGGTAAGCGTGCAGCTGGCGGCGCTCATGCTTCGTCCTCCCAGTGCAGAGACATCGTAAGCGCCTCGTGGTGGTCGACACGTTGCGTGTGGCCATCGGCGTCGGTGGTGCCGCGCAGGGTGCGGCCGTCGGAGAGTTCGATGCGGTAGGGGAGGCCGGCAATGGGGTGGCCGGTGGATTCGTCGATGGCGCGGAAGGCGCCGCTGAAGTTGGTGTCGGGCGCGGGAGCCGGAGCCGGAGCCGGAGCGGCGGCGGTGGGGCTGTCGGCGTGACCGCCGCCGCCACCGCCACCGCCACCGCCGCCCGCATCAATGACCATCTCGCGCTGGCTGGCGATCAGGGTCGCGCCGCAGGCGGTGTGCATGCCTTCGACGGCGGTGGGTTTGCCGCCGTAGGTGTGCGTCGAGACGCCTTCGACGATCGGATATTTGCCTTTGCACAGCGGGCAGATAGTGTTGTGGCCAAGCTGGGCGATCTGGCGGCCGCCGGTGGTGACGTTGGGATTCCCCTCGAGGACGCGGCCTCCGTGCGAAGTCCGGTCGCCCTTGCAGATCACTGCGCGCATGATGGCCTCCTGCCCGAAAGGCTTCACTGTAGTGCGCTGATACCAATAGTGAATTGAGCTACCGCAAGCATTCGGGCTAAGATGGCGGACATGAAAAAACTCGCCCTCACTCTGGCGCTGTGCGCCGCCATGGCCGGCGTCCGCGCCGCTGATTATCCTGAGCCCGTGCAGGGCGACTTCGTGCTGAAGGACTTCCGCTTCGCCAGCGGGCAGACGATGCCGGAGCTGCGCATCCATTACCGTACGCTGGGCAAGCCGCAGCGCGACAAGCAGGGCATGGTGACGAACGCTGTGCTGATCACGCACGGCACCGGCGGCAGCGGCACGCAATTCCTGCGTCCCGAGTTTGCGGGCGATCTGTTCGTGCCGGGCGGTGTGCTGGACGCGCAGCGCTACTACATCATTCTTACCGACGGCATCGGCCACGGGAATTCGAGCAAGCCGAGCGACGGGCTRCATGCGCGCTTCCCGCACTACGGGTACCGCGATATGGTGGACGCCCAGCACCGCCTGCTGCTGGAAGGCCTGAAGGTCAATCACCTGCGTCTGGTGATGGGCACGTCGATGGGTGGCATGCAAAGCTGGGTATGGGGCGAGCGCCATCCTGACTTCATGGATGCGCTGATGCCGCTGRCCAGCCTGCCGGACCAGATCTCCGGCCGCAACCGCGTGTGGCGCAAAACGGTGATTGACGCCATCCGCCACGACCCGTCCTGGCAAGGCGGCGACTACTCGCAGCAGCCGCAAAGCCTGCGCACGGCGGAGGAGATGTTGTACTTCATGGGCAGCAATCCGATGCTGCGCCAGCAGGCTACGCCAACGCTGGCCGCCACCGACGCCGCGCTGGATAAGTACGTGGAAGAAGGTATGCGCCACGGCGACGCCAACGACCTGCTGTACCAGCTGGAGGCGTCGCACGATTACGACCCGGCGCCGGAACTGGAAAAGATCCGCGTGCCCCTGCTGGCCGTGAACAGCGCCGATGATCTGATCAATCCACCGGAGCTGGGCATCCTGGAAAAAGGCATCAAGCGAGTGGCGAAAGGCCGCGCCATCGTGCTGCCGTACACGCCTGAGACGCGCGGCCACGGTAGCCACACCGTTGCGGCGCTTTGGAAACAGTACCTGCAGCAGTTGTTGGAGCAGACGGCAAAGTAATGCCATACTGTGTCCGGGAGGCGGGTTATGCGCGTACGGACACCAACAGTCGCTGCAGCACTGCTTTGCGGTCTGACTCAGGTCGCAGCCCTCGCTGCGCCCCTTCAGTTTTGCTATGAGGATGCGCCGCAGGCTCCCTGGACCATGCCCGATGGTTCAGGCCTGAATATCGAGCTGCTGAGACGCGTTGCCAGGATGACGGGCGACGAGTTCCAGTTCTTTGCCCGTCCCTGGAAACGCTGCCAGGAGGAGACGCGCGGTGGCCGCATGGATGGCATGATCGGCGGCGCCGATGCGCCGGATCGCCGCAGCTACACCGTGCTGCCTTCACTGGCCGATGGCAGCGTCAATACCGAAAAAGCCATTTATCACGACCACGCCAGCGTCTATATCCGCGTTGGCAGTGGCGTGAGCTGGGATGGCAAGGAGCTGTTTAATCCGCGCGGCATCGTGGTGGCGCAGCGCGGCTACTACGTGGCGGAAATCCTGCAACAGCGCGGCCAGCGCGTGCTCGATACAGTGAAGTCGGTGGAGGATGGCCTGCGCATGGTGGTGGCGGGGATGGCCGATGTGGCGGTGCTTCAGGGGCGAGCGGCGGAGGAACTGGTACATGACGATCCCCGCTTCCGCGGCAAGATCGAGCTGGCGCGCCAACCCTATGTCGATCTGCCGCTATTCCTGCATATCAGCCGCAAGACTTACGATCGCGATCCGAAGCGCATCGAAGCGATCTGGAACGCCATTCCCGTGGTGCGCGCCTCGCCTGAATTCCGCAAGCTGGAACACGAGGCAAGGCGCGAGGACTGACGCTTAGCGGGCGTTCAGGTAGACGGGATTCCCCAGCAAAATCAGCTTGCCTTCGGCGGTGACCACATCAGTGCGCACCCAGTGCGGCTTGCCGTCGCTGGCGTAGCTGAAATCCATCTGCGCATCGTCGCTGTTGATGGCGGCGTCAGGCAGTGGCTGAATTGGCTTGCCATTGTCGGTCACGCGCAGCTTTGCGCCCTGCACCGCGGCGGCATGCACGTGGAACTTCACGGTGCTGCCGGCAGGAACGTTGAGCGTATCGCCCATCATGGCTTCGCTGCCTGCGTGGCGTGCATGCACTTCCAGCAGGCCTTTGCCTTCGCCTTTCACGTCAACGAAGACGTGGCCGGCGCGAATGCCGTCGATGATGGCGATCTGCGTCAGCTCCGCCGCATGCACCACAGTTTGCGGACGGCCCAGGCCTGGTTCGTCGGGACGGTGGCTGTCGCTGCCGCCGATGGCGGTGATGCGGTAGCCTTGATTCAGCTGCTTTTCCCAGAACGGCACGCCGGACCATGGCGTGTCCGCATCCGGACCGTTCACGGCTTCGATGGCTTGTACCAGATGCATATCGGTCGGCTGTTCCCATCCGCAGCCCATGCAGTCTTCACCGGAAGGGCGCACGGGATGGTTGATGGACACCAGGCCTTTCAGCTTGGCCGCCTGCGTCAACAGCGTGTTCCAGTCGGGCGAGGCATCCGGTGCGACCCGGAAGTCCAGCGGTGCGATGGTGCCGAACAGGTTGGCATGGCCGTAGAAGGTAGTGATCTCGCGGCCGGGCATCAGCAGCACTTTGTCGAAATAGGGCTGCAGTTCGCGGATGCCGTGCGTGTGCGCGACGCCGTTATGCTCGGTGATGGCGAGGAAGTCCAGCTTGTGGTCGGCGGCTGCCTGCGCGGTCAGGAACATCGGGCAGGGCACGCTCTTGCCGCTCTGGCTCTTGCAGCTGCCGTCCGATTGTGCGGTGTGGCTGTGCAGGTCGCCGCGGAACCAGGCAGGACCTGGCTTCAGCGGCGCGCGCAAAAGCGCCGGTTCATCGGCGACGTTCAGACCGCGCGAGAACCAGACTTCGGCTTTGTAGTCGGAGTGCGAGGTCTTGCGGATGTTGGGCATGCCCATCAACACGGCCCATTCGCCTTGCAGATGCGGGATCGGCAGGTAGGATGGCGTAGCGTCAACGCTGCTGACCGTGATGGTGTCCTTGTTACCGCCGCTCCAGCCGCGCAGGGCGCCGTCCGGACCGATCAGGCCCAGGTCGATTACGCTGCGTTCGGCCTTGCCGGTGTAGCTGAAACGGATCGTCACGCGCTCCACGCCGGCAGGTACGGTGAAGGGCAGGCGGCGGTAGCGCTGATGATCGCCGCCGTCCAGCGAACCGCGCAAGACGAGGTCCTGCGCGGACGCGGCGCCCCCGGCCGCTGCGAGCAGCAGGGCGAGGGCGGGCAGCAGTTTGGCTGCTTTAGAAGTCATACTTGACCGCCAGACGTACGGTGCGGCCCAGCACTGGACGCGCCAGGAAGGTGTTGGCGCCGGCGTCCGCGCTTTGCAGTTCGCCTGCGCGTGGATTGCCTTCGGTCAGACCCTGCGAGTTGTTCACGTTGTCCACGTAAGCGTAGGCGGTGATGGCAGGGGTAACCTGGTAGCGTGCCGACAGGTTCACCACATGATACGCAGGCAGGCGAACCGAGTTGGCGGAATCGACGAAGCGGGCGCCTTCATATTCCCACGAGGCTTGCAGGCGCAGGCGGTCTTCGAACAGGTTCACACCCGGCACCAGGCGCGCGCTGACTTTCGGCACGCGCACCAGCTGGTTGCCGCTGAAGTCGCGGATCAGCGGCAGGTTGTTGACCTTGTCGGTGTACGTCAGGTTGCGGTACTCTGGCTGCTGCCAGGTGAAGGTGAAGCCCAGATCGCCCCAGCTCACTGGACGCAGCTTGCCTTCCAGTTCCACGCCGTAGGTACGGGTCGAAGCGTAGCCGGTCTGCGGGGTGGAGGTGGAGTTGTTCACATCGAAGACATAGTTCGTGAAGCTCACGTTGTTGTACTT
>NZ_JBFRDW010000426.1:0-5284 GCF_052113985.1 Pseudoduganella sp. RAF53_2
GCAGACCAACTGTGCCCAGCAGACCGATCGCCAGGCAGACCAACTGTGCCCAGCAGACCGATCGCCAGGATGACCGCGGCAATCAGCGACTCCAGCAAGGCAATACCTTCCTGCCGGCGCGTAGTTCGGAAATGGCGTTTGTTCATGGTGGGCATGCTCTCGAGTCGGTACCGTTCTTGGTGGGGTCGCATTTGGATGCCAGTCCGGCCAGCGTGATCACAAGCGCTACCGCCGGGACCTCGCCCTTGTATTTCGCCGCCGGGTCGAACTGGAGGCGGGTCAGGCGCGGATTGCTGTTGGTATCCACCCAGCCCACTTCTGTGAAATAGACCGCAGTGGCATCCGATGGTTGCACCGAGGGCGCCATGATATTGCTCTGCACGAGGCGGTCGGCCGAACGGAATACAGACTTGAAGCCGGCTGCCCCAAGCGGATCGCCTGGCGCAGCAGTCGCCGTGGTAGACCAGACTCCACTGTTGCTATTGCACGGTGTGGTCGCGGTGGGGAAGCAGATATCGATCTGCCAATCCATCTGGCCATTGGTGGCATTGTTCGACACCGTAAAGCGGGTGCGCGCATTGTGTACCACCGCCTGCCGCCGTGCCGTGCTCAGGCCATCGGCATAGAACTCGGACGTCAGCCTGGCCTTGTTGGTCACCATCCATTGCGTCATGGCCGGAATGCCAAGGAACATCAGGGCTGACAGAATGCTCACGCCAACCATCAGTTCGACCAGCGTGAAGCCGCGCTGTGATCTTAGTTGGAGCATTGGCCACCCTTTTTGTCTACCCAGCATCCGGCGTTGGTGCCCCATCCCGTCGGGCTGCCGGTGGTCGCGCGATTGCCGCTCTGGTCGATGGTGTACACGAAACCGTTCATCTTGCCCTTGCCGGTCGCCGTCACCGTATAGCTGGAGGCGGTGGCATTGCTGAGYGCGTAACTGAAATTGGCGCTGGCGCCAGGGAAGCTCTGGGCGGTGTCGAAGCCCACGTAAGTGCGGTTATTGGCCCAGAACTGTTCAGCGGAAGACTGGGCGCCGCCCAAGCCCGTGAACGCTTCAGTCAGGCGGCCGCGCGTCACGTAGTCGGTGTACGCCGGAATGGCGACCGCCGACAGGATGGACACAATTGCCACCACGATCATGACTTCCACCAGCGTGAACCCTTGTTGTGCGCGTTTCATCTTTTTAGCTCCAGCTTAGACTTTGATAAGCCTAGTCTAGCCACCGAAGCTTGCATTTCCCTGAGGAAATCCTGACAAAACCCTGACAAGGACAGTTTTTTTGCGGTTCAGACCGGGAAACGGACCGTAAATACGGCGCCCTGCCCGCCTGCCGGTGTGTCGATGCTGACATTTCCCCCGTGGGCGGATGCGATATCGCGCACGATGGCGAGGCCCAATCCGCTGCCGGTGGTCTTCTCGTCCAGGCGTACGAAGCGGCTGAAGACGGCTTCGCGCTTGGCCGGGGGAATGCCGGGGCCGGAGTCTTCCACCGTCAGCAAACCGCCGCCCTTGTGCGGGAAGCAGGAGACGGTGACCGTGCCTTGCGGCGGGGTATAGCGCAGCGCGTTGTCGACCAGGTTGTCGATCAGGTCGCGCAGCAGGAAGCGGTCGCCGCGCACGGTGGTCGGCTGCAGCTCGAAGCCCAGATCGATCTGCTTGCGGCTGGCCTGTTCGACGAAGTGCTGAATCGACTCTTCCACCAGCTGGTCCAGCGACAGCGGTTCCAGCCGCTCTTTTTCGAAATGGGCAGGTTCGGCGCGCGCCAGCGCCAGCAGCTGATTGACCTGGCGGATCATGCGCTCGGTCGATGACAGCATCAGGTCCAGCGAATGCGCGGAAGCGGGCGAGCTRTGATGCTGCTCCATCCATTCGAGCTGGGTGCGCAGGCCCGCCAGCGGCGTGCGCAGCTGATGCGCCACATTCGCCAGGAAGTCCTGCTGTGCCTGGGCGCCGTCGCGCACGCGGTCCAGCAAGCCATTGAACGCCGTCACGACGGGCGCCAATTCCTGCGGCACTTCGGCCGGCGGTATCGGCGACACATCGTCGGACGGGCGCGCCTTGATGTCGGAGCGCAGGCGCTGCAGCGGCTGCAAGCCGCGCGTGACGGAGAACCACACCAGGCCGGCGGACGCAATTGTCAGCAGGGCCGCCAGCGGCAGCATGGCGCGCACGATGGCGGCACGCGTCTGCGCGCGCTTGCGCTGGGTCTTGGCGACGATGATGGTGGCCCGCTGGTCACCGGCTTTGCCACGCACTGACACCATACGTACCGGCTCGCCATGCAGTTCGCCGTCAAAGGCTTGTGATGTGGCACGCGATGCGAGCACTGGCAGCACGGCATCGCCTGCCGCCAGGCGTCCGCTCGCATCGCGTACGGAAAAATAGACGGCATCGGTATCGTCATTGCGCAGCACCTGTTCGGCCTGACGCGGCAGGTCGACCACCAGCTGATCGCCGTGCAGTTGCAGGCGCGCGCCGAGGGCGCTGGCGGCGTCCGTCAAGCTTTGATCGAAGGCTACTTGCGCCGGCAGCCAGGCCAGCGCGTAAATCAGCGCCCCGCCGGCGAGGTTGAGCAGCAGGATAGGCCCGATCAGCCAGCGCAGCAGCCGCAGGCGGATGCTAGACATTGGCGGTGGGCTCCAACATATAGCCGAAACCGCGAATGGTCTTGATGGTGATGCCCGCATCGGCGGTCTTCTGGCGCACGCGCGAGATGTAGACTTCCACCGCATTCGGCGTCACGTCTTCGCCCCAGGGCAGGATGGCGTCGATGATCTGCTGCTTGCTCACCACACGCGAGCCATGCTGCAGCAGGTATTCCAGCACAGCCCATTCACGTACCGAGAGGTCGATGACTTTGTCGCGCACGCGGGCACGTTTCGCGCCCGTGTCCAGAACAAGATCGCCCATCGACAGCACCGTAGGATTCGGCGCATTACGGCGTGCCAGCGCGCGCACGCGCGCCACCAGTTCCGGCGTGGCGAAAGGCTTGACCAGATAATCGTCGGCGCCTGTTTCGAGGCCGCGCACGCGGTCTTCCACCGCATCGCGCGCCGTCAGCAACAGCACCGGCAGCTGGCTGCCGCGTGCACGCAGACGGCGTACCACTTCGAAGCCATCGATGCCCGGCAGGCCGATATCGAGAACGGCCACATCGGCTGCCTGCGGACGCTGCAAGGCCACGTCGGCATCACTGCCATTGCGCAGGACATCGACCGCCATGCCATGACCTGTCAGCACCCGCGCCAGACCATCGGCCAGTACGGCATCGTCTTCCACCAGTAGTACGTGCATGTAAAGCCTTATGTTTGAAGTGAGCGCATTATCCCTTCAGGATGAGTTGGTTTCAACGGTGCGCCACCAAAAATCGCTTTGGAGTATTGCAAATGTAGGACTAGCCTGACAAAACCTTATGTTACCAGCCTACATTTGGGCGGTAACCCGTCTTATGTTCGTAACCTACATAGGAAATTAAAGTAATACCAACGCGATCGGCAATGTGCGGGAACGAAATCCCGGCCCGCAAAGTCCAAAACCGGGCGCCGAAGCAATCGAATTACTTTAAGCACTGTGAGGATAATATGAACAACGTCCAACTTGACGCTTCCGTTAAGAGCTCGCTCTCCCGCGCGATGCCTGTAGGTTCCCAGGAATTCAAAATGGCGTCCCGTCCGGTTGTCAGCTATAGCGGCACCCAGCAGAATGAGTTGCTGGCGGCCCTGCCTCGCGATGTCCTGGAGTCTCTGTTTGAACACCTGGAACTGGTCCAGCTGCCGTTCGGCAAGGAGCTGTTCGAATTCGGCAGCAAGCTTGAATACGTGTATTTCCCGACCACGGCGATTGTCTCCCTGCTGTACGTGATGGAGGACGGCGCCACCACCGAAATTGCGGTGGTCGGCCACGAAGGCGTGGTCGGCGTGTCGATGTTCGCCGGCGAACGTGCGATGAGCACCGGTGTCGTGCAGAGCGCAGGCTACGGCTATCGCCTGAAAGCGCAAGCACTGCGCGATGCTTTCAACCAGGGCGGCGCCCTGCCCCAGCTGCTGATGCGCTACAACACCGCGCTGTTCGCCCAGATGGCACAGAATGCTGTCGGCGGCCGCCACAGCTCGATCGAGCAAAAGCTGTGCCGCTGGCTGCTGGACCGCCTTGACCGCTCGCCATCGAACGAACTGAAGGTGACTCAGGAAATGATTTCGATCATGCTGGGTGTGCGCCGCGAATCGATTACGGCCGCCGCCGGCAAGCTGCAGGAAGACGGCATGATCACCTACCGCCGCGGCAATATCACCGTGCTTGATCGTGAAGGTCTGGAACGCTACGCGGGTGAGTGCTATAAGGTGGCGAAAACGGAGTACGATCGCCTGCTCGCTGATGTAGCATGCTGCTAGGCTTCTCCCCGACCGGGGTGCTCTTCAGAGGAATGAACACCTCGATGCATGTGCCCTGGTCACCTCGTCCGCGGCGGATATTCAAGGTTCCGCCCAACAGCAAGGCCCTCTCCCGCATCCCCAGCAAACCATGAGACATCGGCTTGGCCAGCGTATTGGCCGCGATGCCGATGCCGTCGTCGATAATGCGCAGCACCAGCTGTTCGTTATTCCGGCGCAGCGACACGGAGACACGCGTGGCACGCGCGTACTTGCGGATATTGGTCAGCGATTCCTGCACGATGCGGAACAGCGCGATAGACAGCGTCGCTTCGCCGGCCTTGGAAATGGCATCGACCTCCGGACCGATTTCGGTTTCGACCGGCATATTCGACAGGCGGGCGAACTCTTCGCAATAGCTGTCGATCGCCGCGCACAGGCCGAGATTGTCCAGCAAGCTCGGGCGCAGATTTTCAATGATGCGGCGCTTCAGCTCCACCGTGTCGACCAGGGTGCTGCGCGCGCGGCGCAACTGGTCGGCCAGTTCGGGATGCGTTTGCTGCAGCTGGCGCGAGACGTTGGCGATGTCCATGCCGATCGAGGTCAGGTTGGCGCCCATCTCATCATGCAACTCACGCGACAGGCGCTTCTTCTCCTCTTCGCTGATCGAGATCAGGTGGCGCGACAGGATCGATAGCTGCTCGGTACGTTTGGCCACCATCGATTCCAGGCTTTCGTTCGACAGCTGCAATTGGCGCTCCACGGCCGCACGGTGCACGAAGCTGCGCCGCACCAGCTGGTAGAACATGATCAGCACGACAATGGCGACGGCATTGATGCCCGCGCCCATGATGACGGCCTTCTGGTATTCCTGATAAAAATTGGTGCTGCGCTCGGCCATGGTCTCGCCC
>NZ_JBFRDW010000427.1:0-5276 GCF_052113985.1 Pseudoduganella sp. RAF53_2
AGAACGGCGACGTGCGCGCCGGCCTGAAGGAACACTGTCCAAATGGCGTTGACGTATACTTCGATAACGTTGGTGGCGACATCCTGGATATAGTCCTGACACGCATCAATATGAAGGCACGCATCGTTATCTGCGGCGCCATCTCTCAATATAACAACACCACCCCCGTCAAGGGTCCGTCCAATTACCTCTCCCTGCTCGTGAACCGTGCGCGCATGGAAGGCATGGTGGTATTCGACTATGCGGACCGCTACCCCGTCGCCGCTGCCGCGCTCGGCAAATGGCTGAAGGAAGGCAAGATCAAGAGCAAGGAAGATGTGGTGCGCGGCATCGAGAATTTTGTGCCTGCACTGAACATGCTGTTCGAAGGGAAAAACTTCGGCAAGCTCATCCTCCAAGTGGCTGATCAATAACCCACCTGATCCTCGGCTCTTTTTGCGCGGCATTTAACCGACTGAAAGGAGCCGAACCATGACTGATGCAATTGCCCTACTCACTGCCGACCACGACAAGGTAAAGCAGCTGTTCCGCGAATACGAGCGCTGCGATCCCTCGCACAAGGGCTTCAAGCTGGACATCGCCCACCAGATCTGCCTTGAACTCACCATCCACACCAATATCGAAGAAGAGCTCTTCTACCCTGCCGTGCGCGCCGAAACGGGCGACGAGCAGCTGGTCGACGAAGCGCTGCAAGAGCATGCCCAGGCCAGGGAGTTGATCGAACAGCTGCGCGACATGAAGCCCGAAGATAACGAGGTGGACAGTACAGTCGCCAAACTGCGCGCCGCCATTGACCACCACGTACAGGAAGAAGAATCCGAGATGTTCCCCAAAGCCCGTTCCAGCGGCGCCGACCTTGCCGAGCTGGGCGCGCAAATGCAGGACCGCAAGGAAGAACTGGAGCACGAACTGGGCGCCGTTCCCGTCCGCAGTAGCGCCAGCAGCGAGGCCGCCGGTGAGCAATCCGCCGTGGGCCAGGCCGGGGCATAAAAAAGACGGAACTTCGCCCGCCGCCACCTCTCCAACCCATCAGAACGGCCACTGCCGTTCCAGGGCCGGACGTCAGCTCCGGATCGATTCCTAGTTTTGGGAGGTGGATGATGGGCGACCAGGAACAAAGCAATACGCAACAACCCAAGGCCAAGCGCGGTTTCGCCGCCATGGACGAATCGACGCAGCGTCAAATCGCCAGCAAAGGCGGCCAGGCCGCCCATCAGAAAGGGACGGCGCACGAGTTCAATTCCGAAGAAGCCCGCCGGGCCGGCCAGAAAGGCGGCGAAGCCGTCAGCCGGAACCGCGAGCACATGGCGGAAATCGGACGCAAAGGGGGAGAAAGCCGGCAATCAGCCCGCGGCAACCGTCAGGCCGACAGCAAGGAGGAAAAAGCTAACCGTTGACGATGGGCTGGGCGATGATCCACAGGCTAAGCAGCGTATAGGCCACCATCAGGGCCAGCATCGGTAGCTGGCTGCGCGCAGCCCGAGCGCCGAATTGGCGCAATGCCGTCTGGTGACCAAGCCAGACGGCGGCGACGTGTCCCGCGACAATTGCGAACAGCGACACATACCACACCATGCGCGCATCGACGATGCCGGGGCGGATGAAGTAAAGCCCCGTGCCAAACAGGTCCCATCCCAGTCCCAGCGGATCGGATGCCAGAGGAATCAGGTACTGCACCGCCATCGCCAGGAACGACAGATAATGCGAAAAGTGATAGGCGATCGCGATCGGCACCAGGGTGAGTACATACCACCCCGCCGTCGCCGTCAGCGGTGCCCCACCGCCGAACCAGGCGATGGCGCGGCATACGGCCAGATAAACCAGCATGAACAGCGAGGGCAACATGAACAGCGCCAATGCACGCGCGCCCTCGGGAGGGAGCGGCATGCGCGATTGAAGATTTAACCAAGCCTGCGTTTCCATCAAACCGTCAAAGCTAACGGAAGCGAGCATCAGCATCACCAGCGCGATGTACGACCAGCCGACGGGGCGATCAACCAGAAGTCCGGCGCCGAATGGGCGCACCTGCCAGCGCCCTTCCTGCACGACGTTCGGTCCAAACCGCGCCAGCAAGCCGAAAACGACGGCAAATACTTCGCCATGCATCAGCCATGTGCCACGTCCGAACAGATACATGCCCAGCCAGGTGAACGCCGAATAGACCAGCATCGCCGTCGCCAGGCTTGCCGGCTGTTCGCTGCCCTCCCAGTTCAATTCCATGTTCACGAACACGAAGAACAGAAGCGCGGCGGGCCACACGCCCAGCCACTGCGGCCACGCCAGCTTACCGGGCCGATCGGCGGCGGCCCAGCGATACAGCGTATCGAGTGGATTCACCACCGCCCACACATCGCCAACGAGGGCGGAAAGATAAGCCATGCCGACCCACCAGATCGCCCAGATCATCGCGGGCGCGATATTCTTGATGGGACTTTGCACGCCGAAGAATCCAGCGAAGAGCACCAGCAAGTACAGAAGCAACACGATCAGCCGTGCGGCCGCAGCCAGCGTGCCTGCCATCGGAATCCGCATCAGCATGGTCGCCTGGCCTGGCTCTCGCGGCGCCGCCCGGCGCTGCGCGGCAAGCAGTGCGAATGTCACGGCGACGGTGGCGCCGGCGCCGGCCATGAACATCCAGAGTGGCAACGGCAAATCGAAGCGCTGGCCGAAGCCGTGCGCAAAGGCAGGGAGCGGGACGATGGCTGCCAGCAGCCAGCGCTTCATCGCGGCACGACTTCCAGATAAAGCAGCGTGGGACCGTGGCGATGGCCGGCGCCGTGCGTCGCCAGCGGGAAGCGTCCCAGCGTATTCGCCATCAATTTCATACGCCCCGGCGTGTTGGGCTTGAGCGACAGCGGCACATCGTAGCCATGCAAGTGCACATCGAGCGCCGCATCGCTGCGCAGTTCCAGCACCAGCGTATCGCCTTGCGTCACGCGCACCGTGGGCGCCGGATTGGCAATGCGCTGCTGCCTTACTTCAAAGCTGACGTGCTGCTCCGCCGCCCACACAGGGGCGCTTGCGAGCAGCGCTGCCGACAAGCAGAGAAGGCGGAAAGGTCCCATGTGGCGATTCTACCGCAGCTTAAATTTCGGTCAATTACCCTGATACCAAAAGGCGTAGAATTCAAAGGTTGATCCCTCAACCTGACAGGAAGGTGGTGAATCATGCGCATCCGGTCCCTGCTTCCCCTCGCCTTTGGCCTGTGCTTCCACGGCTGGGCAAGCGCCGAAATTCTGGCGATGATGTATTACGAAACCAAGTCTCCTGAGTCGCTCAAATCCCTCAAGAATCCAGTCGCTCCGGCAGCACGCAAGGAAGGCATCGCGATAGTCGATGTCGATCCGCATTCCAAGTCCTTCGGAAAAATCGTCAAGGACATTCCCCTGCCCGCAGATCTCGTGGCCCACCACATCTTCTACAACCACGATATGAGCAAGGCCTATGTTACTGCGCTCGGCAAGCCCGAACTGCGCGTGATGGACATGAAGTCGAAAGACTACGCCATGCAAACGGTGAGCATACCGACTTGCAATGTCGGCGAGGACGTTGCCTTCTCGCCCGATCACAAGCACTGGTACGTGAGCTGCATGGGTACGCAGAGCATGGTGGTCGGCGATGTGCAGACCAATAAAGTGCTATCAACGATCAAGGTTGCAGCACCTTATCCGCACGGCCTGGCCGTATCAGGCGCCGCCGACCGCACGCTGCTGACCTCCACGGTGCGAGCATCCGATCTTGGCGACGCCGGAGAAGTCATCAGCGCCGTCGAAACCAGCACTGGCAAAGTGCTCGGCACCTACAAGGTATCGAAGAAAGCCTCGCCCGCCGGTGAAGCACCAGTGGAGATTCTGTTCGTACCGAACGCAAGGCCCGCAATCGCCTACGTCACCAATATGTATGGCGGCACCTTGTGGACCGCAAGTTGGAAGCCCGAGAAAAAAGATTTCGAAGTCGCCCAGGCCTATGACTTCGCCGACCTGAAAGCTGGCGTACCGCTTGAAATCTACTTCAACAAGAACGGTTCGCGCATGTATGTGACGACCGCCAAACCTGGGCACCTGCACATCTTTGACATCTCGTCGAAGGTTGGCGAACCGAAGCTGGTGAAATCCATCCCCGCCGCCGAGGGCGCCCACCACGTCGCCTTCACGAAGGACGGCAAATACGCCTTCGTCCAGAACGCGCTACTGAATCTTCCCGGAATGAGTGATGGTGCTGTGACCGTGGTCGACCTGCAAAGCGGTACTGCAGTGGCGAGCATGGACACGCTCAAGAACGCCGGCCTCAATCCCAACAGCATCGTCCTCCTCCCGCAATGGAACGACCTGATGGGCCACTAAAATTCGGGAGCGTCAGCGGACGTCGGCTGGGCGGCTATGGACAGTGGGTATCGCGTTCCAGTACCAGTAGAAGTAGCCGCCCTTGTCCAGCAACAGCGTCTCCGTGACGATGCTGTTTTGGCGGATATCGCCCCAGCACGCGCGTGCGGAGTTGCGGTTGTTGTGCAGATCGATGCACTCGGCATCCGGYGACGAGGGCATCGGCGGAATATACAGCGCGCAGCCTCGCGGTACCCACAGGTCGGCCAGGCGAATTTTGCCCAGCTTCGGCCAGTAGCGGCCGACGGATGTCACCAGCGGCTGCCAGGGATCGATCGACGCGAAGACGTGCGGGAAGTCGTGGTGTTCGAGGTCGGTGCAGACGACGCTGAGCAGCTGGTCTCCGGTTTTTTGGTACGGCGACCAGTGGCCTGCGAACACGCCGTATTCGTAATCGATGTGCTGCAATTTGGGCACCGGGCTTTCAATCCTGATCGCCTGCCCCGGCTCAATCAGCGTAATGCCAAACGCTGCGGCGACATCGCGCGTCGCCCACATTGGTTCGAACACCACTTCCTTCGCGCCGATGCCAAACTGTGTCTCGGTGCCGAACTTCGCGTTTTTCCTGACACCCAATATGTCGGCCACAACGTACTCATTGCCCATTGCGATAGCCGGATCGACGGCCGCCGGCTGCAGTGGCTTAACACGCGGCGGCAGCTTGCTCAGGTACTTCGGCACACCGGCGTCATTGTAGAAATAGGGCTTTTTGGCGATATTGACATCGCTCCTGTGCAGCTCATTGATACCGACCGGCGTTGCAAACTTCATCTTCACTCCACTATTAATTGCGGCTGCTCTGCAACCTCGGCAGGCACCACGAAGTCTGCCGGCCCGCGCTTGCCTTCCGCGCCGGGATAGAAGACTTTCCACGCGCCCGGCGCGCCGCTGCTG
>NZ_JBFRDW010000428.1:0-5252 GCF_052113985.1 Pseudoduganella sp. RAF53_2
GGCGAGGTGGTGACCTATGCATTGTTCTGGCGAGGTGGTGACCTATGCATTGTTCTTCCACAATTTCTCCACCTTCCTGTGCAAGAAGGGTCTGTATCTGGAGGACCTGTATGTGAAGCAGGACCGCCGCGGCCACGGCTACGGCAAGCAGATGCTGATTGCGCTGGCGCAGCTGGCGGTCGAGCGCCACTGCGGCCGTTTCGAGTGGTCGGTACTCGACTGGAACTCGAACGCAATTAATTTCTACGAGTCCATGGGCGCGGATGTGCTGCCGGATTGGCGCGTGTGCCGCGTAACGGGCGATGCGCTGACGAAGCTGGCGCGTTCCTGATTCTGAAAAAAAAGAACCCACGCGGCTCGTGATGCGTGGGTGGGGAAAACCCAGGTGTCAGTTGGGATTTTGGGGAGATGAATCAACGACTTCAATATAGTCGCTGATCAGTGCGCTCAACCCGTTACTTACAAATTTTTACCTTCAGTCGAAACTGCTTACAACTTGACGCGACGCAATTGCGCGGCGCGTTCGAGCAGTTCGAATATCGCCTGCGTTATCAGGGCCAGTGCGGCGGCTGGGATGGCGCCGGCCAGCAGCAGATCGTTGTCGTTCAGTGCGAGTCCTGTCGTGATGCGCTCGCCGTAGCCACCCGCGCCGATGAAGGCCGCAATCGTTGCGGTGCCAACACTCATCACGGCGGCCGTCTTGACGCCTGCCAGGATAATGGGGGTAGCCAGCGGGAGTTCAATATGCAGCAGTCTTTGCGCGGGTTTCAGGCCCAGCGCCTCGGCTGCCTGCTTCAATCCTGGTGGTATGCCATCAATGCCTGTGCAGCTGTTGCGCACAATGGGCAGCAGCGCGTACACGAACAAGGCGACCAACGCCGGCAGCGGGCCGATGGCGCCCAGCAGTGGGATCAGCATTGCCAGCAAGGCCAGCGATGGAATGGTTTGCAGCACGCCGACTGCGGCCATCACCGGCTGCTTCAGCGCGGGCCTGTACGCGGCCAGAACGCCGAGCGGAATGCCGACCACACAGGCCAGCATGACCGACACCGCCACCAGGGTAATGTGCTGCCGCGTGAGCTTCCACAAGTCGTCGGCGAACAGGCGTGATAGCAAGCCAGGCTTGACCAGCGCGGCGCTTGTTGCGGCGGGGTCCCCATTGGCGGACGGGGTGCCCGTCGCGCCGGAGATAGCGGCGGACGTGGCCAGCGATGCGGCGGTCGTAGCCGGTGATGCGGCCGACGTGGCCGACGATGCGGCGGTCGTGGCCGGCGATGCGCCGGGCGCAGGGCTGGCCGCGCCAGCAGCCGCGGCGGGCCGCGCAGTGGACGTTCCGGCGACGGCGGCGACGTCAGCGGCGGGATGCCGGGCGAGCCAGTTGCGGGCGATGGCGGCGAAGGGTTGGGATTGCAGCTCGGCAGCGGCGTTCATGGCGATCATGTCGGTCGCGTTAATGCTGCCATGCAGTTGCTGAATCGCGCGCCAGGCGGCGGGGAAGCGCTGGGCGGCGTCGAGGCGGTAGAGCAGCACGGCGTCGTAGCGCGGGAAGTAATGGCGGTCGTCATCGAGCACGCGCAGGCCGTATTGACTGATCTTGGCGTCAGTGGAGTAGATGTCGATCACGTCGACCTGCTTCTGCGCGAGGGCTTCGTAGGCGATGCCGTGATCGAGGCCGCGCGGCTGCTGGTACAGGCCGTAGAGTGTCGACAGGCCGGGCCAGCCATCGGCGCGGCCGATGAATTCATGCGACAGGCCGAGGCGCATGTCCTTGCGCGCGGCCAGCTCGGTTAAGGTACGCGGGGCATTGGGCTCGTTGCGCACTGCCAGCGCGTAGGTGTTGTTGAAGCCCAGCGGAACGGCGACGCCCAGTCCCTTTGGTTTTAGCTCGCGGTTCAGTTCTTCAATCGTGGCGGGCTTGGTGTGCTTCAGGATTTCCTGGTCGATGGTCCCGGTGTATTCAGGGTAGACGTCGATGCTGCCCGCCTCCAGCGCGGCTAGCACGATGGCTGTGTTGCCGAGGCCTTGCTTGTGCTCGACCTTCACTTGCGTCGCGGCGGTTTGCGCGATGATTTCGCCGAGGATGTAGGACTCGGTGAAGCGCTTCGAGCCAACGCGCAGCACGCTGTCGTCTGCATGTGCGGTGATTGCGGCCAGCAGTCCGGCCAGCACGCAACATGCGGCCAGCAGGCGCTGTGACGCACGCGGGGCGGGCGCGGGGGATGGTGCGGTCACCAGGCTTCCGCGGGGGCGAGTTGGGGGGCGCGCCAGGTGCCGGCGTGGACCACGGCGTGGCAGGGATTGAAGCCGATGGCGTAGGACAAGTCGGCGGGCCGGGCGATGCGCCACAGGGCGAAGTCGGCGCGCTTGCCGATGGACAGGCTGCCGGTTTCGTCCTGCAGGCCGAGCGCGCGGGCAGCGTGCACGGTGCAGCCGGCCAGCGCTTCCAGCGGCGTCAGTCGCCACAGGGTGCAGACCATGTTCATCGCCAGCAGCAGCGAGGTCATTGGCGAGGTACCGGGATTGTTGTCGGTGGCAACCGCCATTGGCACGCCGGCGGCACGCAATGCCGCGACGGGCGGCGGCGTGGTGTCGCGCAGGAAGTAGTAAGCGCCGGGGAGCAGCACGGCGACCGTGCCGGCGGCGGCCATGGCGGCGATGCCGTCGGCGCTCAAATGTTCAAGGTGATCGGCGGACAGTCCGCCAAAGCGTGCCACCAGCTGTGCGCCCTGCTGGTCGGACAGCTGTTCCGCATGCAGCTTGACCGGCAGGCCGTGCGCGCGGGCTGCGGCAAACACGCGCTCAGTCTGCGCGGCCGAGAAACCGATGCGCTCACAGAACGCGTCCACCGCATCGGCCAGGCCCTCGCCTGCCAGCGTGGGGATCATGTCGCATACCAGCTGCACGTAATCGTCCGCACGATCGCGGAATTCCGGCGGCAAGGCGTGCGCGCCGAGGAAGGTAGTCTGCACGCTTACCGGCAGCACTTCGGCCACACGGCGCGCGACGCGCAGCATCTTGGCCTCGGACTCCAGATCAAGCCCGTAGCCGGATTTGATTTCCAGCGTGGTGACGCCTTCGGCCAGCAGCGCGATAATGCGCGGCAGACTTTGCCGCAGCAGTTCATCATCCGATGCCGCACGGGTCGCGCGCACGGTGGACATGATGCCGCCGCCGGCGCGGGCAATATCCTCATAGGTGGCGCCATTCAGGCGCGCCTCGAATTCATCGCTGCGGTTGCCCGCATGGACGATATGCGTGTGGCAGTCGATCAGGCCCGGCGTGAGCCAGCAGCCCTCGCCGTCGCGCACCTCGGCGGCCGAACCCGCGGAAGCTGCGTCGGCGGCCGGGCCGAACCAGGCGATGCGGCCATC
Organism: Pseudoduganella sp. RAF53_2; assembly: GCF_052113985.1. Lineage (NCBI taxonomy): Bacteria > Pseudomonadati > Pseudomonadota > Betaproteobacteria > Burkholderiales > Oxalobacteraceae > Pseudoduganella > Pseudoduganella sp. RAF53_2. Next base: position 3,372 of record NZ_JBFRDW010000428.1, read on the forward strand.
CTTGACCGCAATCGCGGCATCGCGCAACTCGCCGTAGCCGGACAGTGCAATCGCGCCGGCGGTGGAAGCGCTGGCCGGAGCGCTGGGATCGGCCATCGTGGCCAGGTGAACGTTGGTGATTAAGAGATCCCAGCTTGCTGCCATGCTTTGCTTACTCGTCGTTGGGGAAGATATCTATGATGAAGACCGTTGCGTGGCCCGCTTCCAGCGTCCACACGTCTTCTTTTTCCAGTACCACAGCATCATAACGCACCATGGAGATACGCTCGCAGCCGCTGAYCAGGGTCAGGCTCTCGCCTTCGGCCAGGAACACGATGGTGGTTTCGCTGCGCCGCTCCAGCGTGGAGAAGTCGCGCACGACACGCCGCTCCAGCTGGTGATTGCAGTATTCGCGCCGCGTCATCACGTTGAAGTCCGTGGTCATGCCGCCATCGACGGTGGCCGTGACCTGGATCTCGCCGGGGAAAGCCACCACCGGTTCACGCTCGCTCAGCGCCACGCGCCGTTCGTTCCCCACGTCCAGCACCACGCCCTCGCCGTCGACCAGCGTCAGTGTGCGGTCGATGCCGGGAAAGACGGAGAACGGTCCGGACTGCGAAATGGTGGCAATGCTGACGCGCCACTCAAAATCTTCAAAGGTGGCGCCGGGTGGGAAGACGGTGACTTCGGTGGTGCTGCCGCCGCCGTTTTTCCACGGCGTGGCATGCAGGCTTGCGTACTGAATCAGTCGTGTCATGATCGTAGCTCGCGCAATTCGGCCAGCGTCTTCTTGAAGCGCGCGGTGATGGCCGGTTGCGCCACGTGCTTCTGGCCGCGCACCACCCACTGGCCGCCGACCATTACGTCACGCACTAGATTATCATTTCCGCAGAAAACGAGGCTTCCTAAAAGCTCGGAATCGTGCAAACCATCGAGATTCGGGTGGTCATCATCCAACACAATCAGGTCGGCGCGCTTGCCCGGCGCCAGTGCGCCTACCGGGCGTCCGCACGCTTGCGCCCCGCCCTGCAAGGCCGACTGCCACAGGAAATCGCCCACGTGGCGCTGTTGTTCGGACACCGCGATATTGCGGCGCTGCTGTGCCAGACGCTGTCCGTATTCCAGCCAGCGCAGCTCCTCGATTGCGGATTGCGAAATATGGCTGTCGCTGCCGATGCCGAAACGGCCGCCCTGCGCGAGAAACGGTTCGAGCGGGAAGATGCCGTCGCCCAGATTGGCTTCCGTGGTCGGGCACAGACCGGCCACCGCACAGCTGCGGGCGATCGAGGTGATCTCGTCTCCGGTCAGGTGCGTGGCATGCACCAGGCACCAGCGCTGATCCACCGGCAACTGATCGTACAGATATTGCACGGGACGGCGGCCGCTGAAATCGAGCGACTGCTGCACTTCGCCCTGCTGCTCGGCGATGTGCACATGCACAGGGCGCGCTTTCGGCAAGTGATCGAGCACTTCACGGATCTGCGCCACCGACGCCGCACGCAGCGAGTGTGGCGCCACGCCCACTTCGATCTGCGCATCGCGCAGCGGCTCCAGCTCACCGATGATTTTCAGGATGTCGCGCGCGTCGGTGCGGAAGCGCGCCTGCTCCGGCTTGAGCGGCTGCTCGCCGAAACCGGAATAGCTGTACAACACTGGCAGCATGGTGATGCCGATGCCGGTGTGGCGCGCAGCGGCAATCACCTTTTGCGCCGTTTCGGACGCCTGCGGATACATGCTGCCATCCGGCGCCCGCTGCACATAGTGGAACTCGCAGACCGAAGTGTAGCCATGGCGCAGGCATTCGCTGAACAACTGGGCGGCGATGGCTTCCATCTGCTCCGGCGTGATATTGCGCGCGAAGCGGTACATCAGGTCGCGCCAGGTCCAGAAACTGTCCTTGCT
>NZ_JBFRDW010000429.1:0-5245 GCF_052113985.1 Pseudoduganella sp. RAF53_2
GCGTGGTGCTGGCGATTGTGATCGCGGTGCTGGCTGCGATCTCCAGCGTGATCAACGGCAGCCTGCAGCGCACGATTGGCGGCGAACCGGAATACGCGGAGCAGGTGGCGGCGCGCATTGCGTCCGGCGATTTGAGCGGCAGCGTCGATACGCGCTCCGGTGACGACAGCAGCGTGCTGTTCGCCATGAAAACCATGCAGTCCAGCCTTGCCAACACCATCGGCGAAATCCGCCGCAGCGCGGACACCATCGCCACCGCTTCTGGCGAAATCGCCAGCGGGAATATGGATCTGTCGGCGCGCACCGAGTCGCAAGCCAGTTCGCTGGAAGAGACGGCTGCGTCGATGGAGGAGCTGACTTCCACCGTCAGCCAGAACGAAACCAATGCGCATCAGGCCAATCAACTGGCCAAGACGGCCTCCGAAGTGGCACAGAAGGGCGGCGAGGTGGTGTCCGAAGTGGTGAGCACGATGGAAACCATCAATGCATCGGCGACGCGCATTGTGGATATCATCTCCGTGATCGACGGCATTGCCTTCCAGACCAACATCCTCGCTTTGAACGCGGCAGTGGAAGCGGCGCGCGCTGGCGAACAGGGACGCGGCTTTGCGGTGGTGGCGAACGAGGTGCGCAATCTGGCGCATCGCAGCGCCGCCGCCGCGAAAGAGATCAAGGCGCTGATTGACGATTCGGTCGGTAGCATCGAGGCGGGCAGCGCCCTGGTGGCGCAAGCCGGGACGACCATGGAGCAGGTGGTGGCCAGCGTGTCGCGCGTGACGACCATCATGGGCGATATCACGGCGGCGTCCAGCGAGCAGACCACGGGCATCAGCCACGTCAATCAGGCGATTAYGGAAATGGATTCGGTCACGCAGCAGAATGCCGCGCTGGTGGAGGAAGCTGCCGCAGCGGCGGGTGCGATGCAGGAGCAGGCGGCGCATCTGGCGCAGCTGGTGAGCCGCTTCAGGCTCGGATCGGACACCCCGGGCGCTCACGCGCCGCGCCTGCGCCCGTCGCGCTCGACCGCCTTGACCGTGCGCACCGCGTAGGGCGGATCGTTTGATCCGCCGCTGCGTGCACTAAGGTGGCGCGGTTATGGCCGCGTAGGCGGCGGATCAATGATCCGCCCTACGATCAGTGCTGCTCTGGCGCCGGGGCAGTCCCCGGCTCCTCCTGGTAAGTCATCTTGTCGGCGCTGGCGTGATAGGTGCCGATTTTTTGTCCTTCCGGCTGTCCGCCTTCACCCAGCAGGGAACAAGTCTGCGTCTCCAGCTGCCACACCTGTTTACCCGAACGCAGGCTCCAKCGATTGTCTTCGCTCGCAAACAGTTCGAAATCCGTGTCTTCGATCGGCAGCTCGGCCAGCGGAATCTGGCGCTGGCAGGCCGGCATACGCGCGGCCATGAGCGTGTAGCGCGCGTCCTCGCTCCAGAAGTAATCCTGCTGGCGGCGCACGGTCAGCGTGTGTTCCTGGCTGGTGTCCGCATAGAAGGTCGCGGAGTCGTTGTAGCAGCCTGCGAGCAGCAACAAGGGCAGAGCAGAGAGGATCTGGCGCATGGGCGTCTTAATCAAATGGAAAGATGAATTCTGCAAGCCATTATAGCGGCCTGCGGTGCGCCTGCGCACGATTGCAAAGTGCGCCAGTGCAATTTCGATTGGGCTAAACTCAAGCATACAAGTAAAACTTCGACAAGATTTTATGCCCCGTACGACCGCTATCGATGACCAGAATTTCCGGCGCATCCTGAGCCGCAACATTACGCTGCCGCTGGCGGCCGGCGTGGTCACGGCCGGCGTGTTCGTTGCCATCTTCGCCTATCTGCTGAACTCTCTGGCCTGGGTCGAGCACAGCGAGCGCGTGATCGCGCAAGCCAATGAGCTGCGGACGCTGTCCGTGGATATGGAATCCGGCATGCGCGGCTTTGCGCTGACCGGCGATGAAACCTTCCTGACCTCGTACAAACTGGCGCGCCCCAAAATCGAGACGGCGATCGACGCGCTGAGCGAGGAAGTAGCCGATAATTCGGAACAGGTGCAGCGCCTGCGCACCATGCGCGTCCAGCAGCGGCAATGGGACAACACCGCTCAGGAAATCCTGGACGCGCGCCGCAACGGTGGCGACTACATGGGCATGATCCGGGCCGGCCGCACCAAGGCCGACTTCGACGAGTTGCGCAAGCAGTTTGCCGACTTCCTGATCTACGAGCGCCGCCTGCGCGATGCCCGCAGCCGCGAGGCGCGCAACGTCACCTATTTCACGGTGGCGGGCTTCCTCATTCTCAGCATGATCATCAGCGGTTCGCTGGCCTGGTTCGGCCGGCGTGACCTGCTGCGCTTGTCCACGGTCTACAGCACGGCACTGCATGAGCAGAACCTGCATGCGGACAAGCTGACCCACCAGGCCTGGCTGCGCTCCGGCCAGAGCCAGCTGGCCGAGCAGGGTATCGGCCTGATGGCGCTGCCGCTGTTGTCCAGCACCTTGCTGCGCTTCCTGGCGCGTTATCTGGACGTGGCAGTGGCCGCACTGTATGTGCGCGACATGGACGGCAGCCTGCATCGCACCGCGACCTATGGCTTCAGCCGCGAGGACGAAGAGCGCGGACAGGTGATCGGTGCGGAAGAAGGCATCGTCGGCCAGGCTGTGGTGACGAAACGGCTGATTCATTTGACCGACCTGCCGAAGAACTACATCAAGATCAGTTCCGCACTGGGCGACGGCGCACCGATGCAGCTGGTGGTGGTGCCGGTGGATAGCGATGGGCATGTCAACGGCGTGGTGGAACTGGGCTTCCTGCGCGCCATCGGCGACCGCGAAATGGATTACTTGCGGCTGGTGGCAAGCAATATCGGCAACGCCATCGACGCCACGCAGGCGCGCCAGCGCATGTCGGAGTTGCTGTCCGAAACCCAGCAGCTGAACGAGGAATTGCAGGTGCAGCAGGAAGAGCTGCGCACCGCGAACGAAGAACTGGAAGAGCAGTCGCGCGTGCTGGAGCAGTCGCAAGTCAATCTGGAAAATCAGAAGGCGGAACTGGAACAAACCAACGAGCGCCTGGCCGAACAGGCCGTGATGCTGGACCAGCGCAATGCCTGGCTGGCCGATGCGCGCGCCCAGCTGGAGGAGCGGGCAGAGGATCTGGAGCGTGCCAGCCAGTACAAGTCGCAGTTCCTGGCGAATATGTCGCACGAACTGCGCACACCGCTCAACAGCGCGCTGATTCTGGCCAAGCTGCTGGCCGAGAACGAGCCGGGTAACCTGAATGAGGAGCAGGTGCGCTTTGCCAGCACCATCTACGCATCGGGCAATGACCTGCTCAATCTGATCAACGATATTCTCGACATCTCCAAGGTCGAAGCGGGCAAGCTGGAACTGATGCCGGAAGACGTGCCGCTGCAGCAGGTGGTGAACAACCTGACCATGCTGTTCGAGCCGCAGGCACGGCAGAAGGGGCTGGATTTTGTGATCGATCTGGACCCGGGCGTACCGGATTCGATTTATACCGATCCGCAGCGGCTGGAGCAGGTGCTGAAAAACCTGCTGTCCAATGCGCTCAAGTTCACGGACGAGGGCAAGGTGATGCTGCGCCTGTCCGCGGCGCCGAACGGGCAGCTCAGCTTTGTGGTGCAGGATACGGGTATTGGCATTCGCCCGGACCTGCAGGAAGCGATCTTTGGCGCCTTCCAGCAGGGCGATGGAACTTCCAGCCGGCGTTATGGCGGGACGGGGCTGGGGCTGTCCATCTCGCGCGATCTGGCCACGCTGCTGGGCGGGGCGATCAATGTCACCAGCGCGGTGGCGCAGGGCAGTGTGTTCACCCTGACGCTGCCAGTGCAGTGGGCTGCGCCGCCGGCGCCGGCTGCCGCGCCGGGTGCTGCGATCGGGCTGTCCGCCTCGGCCGCTACGGCGACCGGGACGCTGTCCGGCGCCTCAGCTTTGTCGTCCACATCCGCCGCGCCCGCCGCCGCATCGCAATTCGGCCCCGACGGGGCGCCGGGCGCCAGTACGCCGCGCTCCAGCCTCGCTGGTCCTGCGGGCACAACCACGCGGCCCTCCAGCCTTGCCGGGGCGCCGGGCACCTCCACGCCAGGCACCGGCTTCGCTGGGACACCAGGCGCCGCCGTGTCACGATCGGGTTCCGCCGGCGTACCGGCCACCTCCGGAGCACCAACCGGCCTCGCTGGCGCGTCAGATGGCGCCGGGTGGTCACGGCCGCGCGCCACCGGCTCGTCCGCGGCCGCGATGCACGCGGGCAGCTCCATGCTGGACGCCTCTTCAGGCGCAGGCGGCCCCGGCTCGCAAGCCTTCGTCCGCCCCTTCGACGACGACCGCGCCATCCCACCCCCGCCCGACCGCATGGTGCTGGTCATCGAGGACGAGCCCAACTTTGCGCGTATCCTGTTCGACCTCGCGCATGAGAAGAACTACCGCTGTCTGGTCGGCTTCAACGCCGAGGAAGGCCTGCAGTTGGCGGAAGAGCAGCAGCCCGCCGCCATCCTGCTGGACATCAGGTTGCCGGACCGCTCCGGGCTGTCCGTGCTGCAGCTCCTGAAGGACAACCCGAAAACCCGCCACATCCCCGTGCATGTGGTGTCGGCCTCCGACCACGGCGAAGCGGCACTGCACCTCGGCGCGGTCGGCTACGCCAGAAAGCCCGYCTCGCGTGAAGAACTGAAGGAAGTCTTCAACAGGCTTGAGCAAAAGTTCACACAAAAGATCAAGCACATCCTGCTGGTGGAAGACGACGACCGGCAGCGCGACAGCGTGGTCCAGCTGATTGCCGACGACGACATCGACATCAAGGCCGTGGCCACCGGCGAGGAAGCGCTGCAGCTCCTGCGCAGCCATATCTTCGACTGCATGGTGATGGATTTGAAACTGCCCGACATGCAGGGCAACGAACTGCTGGAGCGAATGTCGCATGAAGAGATCGCGTCCTTCCCGCCAGTCATCGTCTACACTGGAAGAAGCCTCACGCGCGCCGAGGAAGCCGACCTGCAGAAATATTCGCGCTCCATCATCATCAAGGGCGCACGCTCACCGGAACGCCTGCTGGATGAGGTCACGCTCTTCCTGCACAAGGTCGAGTCGGAACTGTCCAGCGAGCGCCAGAACATGCTGAAGGCGGTGCGCAGCCGCGACCGCGTATTCGAAGGCCGCACCATCCTGCTGGTAGATGACGACGTGCGCAATATCTTCGCTCTCACCAGCGCCCTGGAGCAGAAAGGGGCTATCGTGGAAATTGGC
>NZ_JBFRDW010000430.1:0-5237 GCF_052113985.1 Pseudoduganella sp. RAF53_2
TTCCGGCATATTCGGGAACAGGGTCTTTTCGTCGCCCAGCACTTCCAGCTTGACCAGCTTGTGGCCATTCAGCAGTTCGCGCGCCATTTGCAGCGTGTAGATGGCGTCCTTCGCGTTGTAGCAGCCGGCCGTGTTGGGCAGGATGGTGTAGTCGGAAGGCGGCAGCACATCGAGCAGGCTGGGCGCCTTCGGGTCCTGGCCGATGTTCACGCGGCGGATCGCCACTGTGATGATTTCCGCTTCCGCCGCATCGGTCGCTTCGCGCGTCTGCTGCAGATCCTTGTATTTGCCGCTGCCGACCAGCAGGCGGCTCTTGTACTGCTTTCCTGCGATTGTGAGGTAATCGTTCATGATCTTCCTTTCGTGGCCGGACGCCGCGCAGAACCCGCGGCGCCAGGCTGGTGCCTGCCACGGCGTGGCAGGCACCTGTTTTACGCTTCCGGTTCTAACCGCCGCCAATGGCGCGGACGATGTCTACTTTGTCGTGTGCCGCCAGCGTGTGCTCGTGCCAGCGCTGGCGCGGCACCACGCTGCGATTGACGGCCAGCGCCAGCGCCTGGCCCTCCAGCTGCAGCGCTGCCACCAGCGCGTGCAGCGTCTGCTGCGGCGGCACCTGGTGCGGCGCCCCGTTCAGTTCAATCTGGATCATGGCTGCTGCTCGCGATAAATCTGCGCGCCGTTCTTCACGAACTCAATCGACTTTTCGACCATGCCTTTTTCCGCAAACTCGCGCACTTCCTGCGTGATCTTCATCGAGCAGAAATGCGGACCGCACATGGAACAGAAGTGCGCCACCTTGGCCGAGTCTTTCGGCAAGGTCTCGTCGTGGAAAGCGCGCGCCTTGTCCGGATCGAGGCCGAGATTGAACTGGTCTTCCCAGCGGAATTCAAAGCGCGCCTTGGACAGCGCGTTGTCGCGGATCTGTGCTCCCGGATGGCCTTTCGCCAGGTCCGCAGCGTGGGCCGCGATCTTGTAGGTGATGATGCCTTCCTTGACATCATCCTTGTCCGGCAGGCCGAGATGCTCCTTCGGCGTGACGTAGCACAGCATGGCCGTACCGTACCAGCCGATCTGCGCCGCGCCAATGCCGGAAGTGATATGGTCGTAGCCCGGCGCGATGTCGGTCGTCAAAGGACCCAGCGTGTAGAACGGCGCTTCGTCGCACTGCTCCAGCTGGATGTCCATGTTCTCCTTGATCAGCTGCATCGGCACGTGGCCCGGACCTTCGATCATCACCTGCACATCGTGCTTCCATGCGATCTGGGTCAGTTCACCCAGGGTGCGCAGCTCGCCCAGCTGGGCATCGTCGTTGGCGTCATACACCGAGCCGGGACGCAGACCGTCGCCCAGGCTGAAGGTCACGTCGTAGGCCTTCATGATTTCGCAGATCTCTTCGAAGTGCGTGTACAGGAAGTTTTCCTTGTGGTGGGCCAGACACCATTTCGCCATGATCGAACCGCCGCGCGAGACGATGCCCGTCATGCGCTCAGCCGTCAGCGGCACATAGCGCAACAGCACGCCGGCGTGGATCGTGAAATAGTCGACGCCCTGCTCCGCCTGTTCGATCAAGGTATCGCGGAAGATTTCCCAGGTGAGGTCTTCGGCCTTGCCATTGACTTTTTCCAGCGCCTGGTAGATCGGCACGGTGCCAATCGGCACGGGGCTGTTACGGATGATCCATTCACGCGTTTCGTGAATATGCTTGCCGGTGGAGAGGTCCATCACCGTGTCGGCGCCCCAGCGGATGGCCCAGGTCATCTTCTCGACTTCCTCGCCGATCGACGAGGTCACTGCGGAGTTGCCGATATTGGCGTTCACCTTCACCAGGAAGTTACGGCCAATGATCATCGGCTCCGCTTCCGGGTGGTTGATATTGGCCGGGATCACGGCACGGCCACGCGCCACTTCTTCGCGCACGAATTCCGGCGTGATCTCGTCCGGGATGCTGGCGCCAAATGACTGGCCGCGATGCTGGCGTCCCAGCAGGCGCGCCATCTTTTCGCCGTCCGGTCCCGATGCGCGCAGACCTTCGAGGTATTCCTTGCGGCGCAGGTTTTCGCGGATCGCGATGAATTCCATCTCGGGCGTGATGATGCCCTGGCGCGCGTAGTGCATCTGGCTTACGTTGCGGCCAAGGGCCGCGCGGCGCGGCGTGCGTTGCAGCTCGAAGCGCAGGGCGTCCAGCGCTTGATCGGCCAGGCGCTGCTTGCCGTAGCCGGAAGTTGGTCCATCCAGCTGCAGGGTGTCGCCGCGCTGCGAGATCCACGGCGCACGCGGTGTGGCCAGGCCTTTGCGGATATCGATTTGCACATCCGGGTCCGTGTAAGGTCCGGAGGTGTCGTACACCGTGACCGGTGCGTTATTGCCGGACAGGCTGATCTCGCGCATGGGCACGCGGATATCGGCACGGCTGCCGGTGACATACAGTTTGCGGGAATTGGGCAGCGGTGCGATCGCTGCGCTGTCTACCTCGGCCTCGGCGGCGAGGAATTGCGGATTGGCGTTCAAGTTTTGGCTCCTTTGCGGCAGGAGCCAGCAAAGGAGGTTAGGCTGCACACGCAAACACCGGCAGAGCGGCGCATGCGGACATCCTGAAGCTTCCCTTCGCTGGCATTATCCAGATCAGGTTCGGAGGGTATTTCTCACCCGCGCACCTCTCAGCGCGCAGGACCCCTAGCGTGTGCCGCCTTGCGGCAGCGATGCGATCATAACCCAGTCAGTGCGTTGCCGCCAAGCCCCCCGTTATAATCGCCGCGGGAGGAAATCAATGCGAACAGCAATCTGGGCGGCGCTACTGCTGCCTGTCGTGGCGATGGCGCAGGACACGCGGGCGCCGACGAGCGCCGAACAAAAGAGCTTCGAAACTTTTTACCATGCCCGCTATCCGGAAGCGGCGCAAGTGCCGCCCGTGCTGGTGACGCGCGCGCCGCAGCGCAAGGAGTGGCGGTTCAGCGCGTACGCCGACAGCGCGCCGCAGCGCATCGTGCTGCCGCTGTGCCGCATGCAGCGTACGGAGTTTGTGCGCGAGGACGGCGCGTGGCATGAGCGCGATCGGCAGACCACACTCACCTGGATCAATCACACGCCCCAATGCAGCGCGCCCCCCGGCACGCCGGTCGCCCTGCGCGCCGACATGCCGGATATCGACCAGTTGCGCCTGATCCAGTCGCAAAACGAACTGCTGCAAAGCGCTCGCTTGCTGATGGCGGGCAACACCAACTGCGCGCCAATCCGCTCGCGCAACTTCCACCTCATCGCGCTCGATAAAGCCAAAGACGGCTTGCCGATGATGGTGTTCGAAAGCGATATCGGCAAAACGGCGGGCGTGTCCGTACGCAAATCGCGCGCCGATCTTACTGCCTGGAATGTTTCCTGCGCGGGGACGCGTTAAAAACGCAACAACTGACAATTTGCTAGCGAATCCGTTTGCCCGGCAGCTCAGCCGGGCCTACGCTTGAGTGTGTTTCAACGCGACTATCTTGGGAGAGATAAATCATGACGCACAGCAAGCTTCTACCGCTAGCCATTGCCGCCTCAACCTTCGCCGCCGCCCTGCCCGCCTACGCCGCAGCACCGGATAAAGTCCGCGTCGTGGTGGCCTTCCAGCCCGGCGCCGCGGCCGCCGTCCGCTCCGCTGCCGCTGCCGCACACGGCGCCGTCGCGCATGAGATTTACGGCATGGACGCGATGGCGATTGAAGTGCCGCCGCAAGCGCTGCAAGGTCTGCAGCACAACCCCAACGTGCTGTATATCGAGCAGGATGAGAAGCGCTATCCGATGGCCTTGCGCAAGGCCGGCGGCACGCCCGGCAACAGCGCGCAAACCATCCCATACGGTATCAGCATGGTGCAGGCCGACCAGCTGTCCGATGCGTCGGCTGGCAACCGCAAGCTGTGCATCGTTGATTCCGGCATCGACGCCAATCACGAAGACATCATCGGCAACAACCTCACCGGCGAGTGGGACAAAGGCACCGGCTGGTGGTACACCGATGAAGACCAGCACGGGACGCACGTTGCGGGCACCATTGCCGCCGTCAACAATGCCATCGGTGTGGTGGGCGTCAATCCGAACAAGCAGCTCAAGCTGCACATCGTCAAAGTGTTCGGCGCCGATGGCTGGGCGTATTCGTCCACCTTGGCCACGGCCGTCAACAAGTGCGGCGCAGCGGGTGCGAACATCATCAGCATGTCGCTGGGCGGCGGTAAGCCGACCAAGACGGAAGAAAAGGCCTTCAACGCGCTGGCCGCGAAGAATGTGCTGTCCATTGCGGCGGCAGGCAACGACGGCAACACGGCCATCTCCTACCCGGCCGGCTACGCTTCCGTCGTGTCGGTCGGCGCRCTGGATGCGAACATGAACTGGGCCGACTTCTCGCAGTACAACAGCAAGGTGGAACTGTCGGCGCCCGGTGTGGCCGTGACGTCCACCGTGCCGATGGGGACCGGCGCCGACTCCGCGCTCACGGTCGGCAACAAGAGCTATGCCGCAGGCGATATGGAGGGCTCGCCCAAGTCCACGGCCAGCGCGCCGCTGGCCGACTTCGGCCTCGGCGACAAAGTCGACGCCAGCGTAAGCGGCAAGATCTGCCTGATCCAGCGCGGCAGCATCGACTTCGCCACCAAGGTATCCAACTGCCAGACCAGCGGCGGCAAGGGCGCCATCGTCTACAACAATGTGGCTGGCGGCTTTGGCGGCACGCTGGGCACGACCGTCACGAATATTCCATCAGTCTCCGCAAGCCAGGCTGACGGACAGGCGATGCTGGGCCAGTCGGGCCAAGTGGCTACGATCACGATCACGCCATCCAACTATGCGGTATGGGACGGCACTTCGATGGCCACGCCGCACGTATCGGCTGTCGCCGCGCTGGTCTGGAGCCTGCACATCAATTGCACCGCGGCTCAGTTGCGCACCTCGCTCGACCTGAGCGCACGCGACCTCGGCACGCCTGGCCGCGACGACAAGTTCGGCTATGGCCTGGTGCAAGCGAAGGCGGCACATGACCGTATCACCGCGAAAGGCTGCGGCAAATAGGGCGCGTTTGGGATGGGCCGCGGCGCAGCGTTGCGCGGAAGCCGCGGCTAGCTCAGCATTGTGTAACAGTCCGTTACTATGTGCCCTAACTCACTTTTAATTTTCCGCCTGGAACGGATAATGACCTTAGAACATAACCATAAAGAGGCCCATTATGAAATCCTCCCTTCCTGCTCTCTCCCTTGTCGCCGCTGCTAGTT
>NZ_JBFRDW010000431.1:0-5223 GCF_052113985.1 Pseudoduganella sp. RAF53_2
TGCCCAGGTTGTGCGCCAGCGAGACGACGGACAGCGCAATCGCCGCATCACCGGCCTTGGTGGTCACGTCGTCCACAAAGGATTTATCGAGCTTGAGCACGTCGATGGRCAGYCGCCGCAGGTAAGCCAGGGAAGAATAGCCTGTGCCGAAATCGTCAAGCGAAATGTGGATGCCCAGCTGTTTCAGCCGCTGCAGGGCCGACGCTGCCTTGTGCGGATCGCCCATCACCGTGCCTTCCGTGATCTCGATGCCGAGACAGGATGGCGGCAGCTCGTGGCGCCGCAGCGCGGCCTGCACCATGCGCACGGTGCTCTCTTCATCGAACTGCACGGCGGACAGGTTGACCGCAACCTTAAGGCAGCCATCGCCCGCGTCCTGCCATTTACGGACCTGGGCGCAGACCGTATCCAGCACCCATTCGCCGATCGGGCCAATCAGGCCGTACTGCTCCGCCAGCGGGATGAAACGCGCCGGCGGCACGGCGCGCAACACCGGATTGGTCCAGCGCAGCAGGGCTTCCGCCCCGCGCAGCTCGCCCGTGAACAGGCAGCATTGCGGCTGGTAATGCACGGTGAATTCGTTCCGCGCCAGCGCGCCGCGCAGTTGATCGGCAATGGCGAGGCGGGCATGGATTTCCGCATCCATGCTCTCTTCGTAGAAAGCGTAGCTGCCGCGCGCCGTTTCCTTGGCGCGCACCATGGCCGTGTCGCCATGCCGCACCAGCTCTTCCAGCTGGCCGCCATCGGCCGGCGCGACCGCGATGCCGATGCTGGCGGTCAGCGCAATATGGCGTCCCTCCACCGTCACGCCGTGCTGCAGGCCGCTGTGCAGTTGCTGGACCAGGGAAAGCGCTGTGCTGAATTGCGCATCGTCCAGCAGGATCAACAGGAACTCGTCGCCGCCCAGGCGCGCGGCGGTGGCGCCCTCGCCGGCCGATTGCGCCAGCAGCCGCGCCACGCCTTGCAGCACCTTGTCGCCCAAAGGACGGCCATGCGAATCATTGATGTTCTTGAACCAGTCGAGGTCCAGGCACATCACCACCACGCGCTGCTGCGGCGCGCGCTTGGCCAGCATCTGCTCGAAGCGCTGGCGCGCCATCAGGCGGTTCGGCAGGCCGGTGAGCGGGTCGTGATAGGACAGATAATCGATCATGTTCTGCCCTGCCTTGCGCTCGGTGATATCGGTCAGCACCAGCACGTAATTCTGGCGCCAGCCCGTGTCATCGCGTGCCAGCGACATGCTGAGCAAGCCGGGGCAGCGCTCGCCGTTCTTGCGCCGCGCCACCACCTCGCCCGACCACTGGCCCGTCGCCTTCAGCGATTCCGCCACCGCTTCCACCTGTGCGCTGTAGCTGTTATCGGCCTGCAGATCGCTCACCATCCAGCCGCGCACTTCTTCCTCCGTGTAGCCCAGGCTGCGCGTGAAGGCGGGATTGGTGTGCAGGATGAAGCCGTCGGCATCGGTGATGATGATGCCGTCCAGGGTGTTCTCGAAAGCCATGGCGGCCAGCTGTAAATCGGCGGTGCGCTCGGCCACGCGCAGCTCCAGCTCTGCGCGTTCCTCGGCCAGGGTGCGCTGCACGCGCGCCAGGCGCAGGTGCGTATTGCAGCGGGCCAGCACTTCCTCCGGCTGGAAGGGCTTGGAGATGAAGTCCACCGCGCCCAGTTTGAAGCCCTGCAGGCGTTCCGCCGTATCGCTTTCGGCGGACAGGAAGATCACGGGAATGGCGGCATGCGCCGGATCGGCCTTCAGGCGGCGGCACACTTCAAAGCCATCCAGCCCCGGCATGCGTACGTCGAGCAGGATCAGTTCCGGCGGCCGTGTTTGCACCGTCCACAAAGCCAGCTCGCCGTTTGGCGCCTGCCGCACTTCATGGCCGGCGCCACCCAGCACCTCGCTCAGCAAACGCAGGGACGCCGGATTATCTTCAACGACGAGGATTTCTCCTTTTTCCGGCTCACTCACAACGTCACCTCAAAATGCCAGCAGATCCGGTGCCTTGACGGGCAAGCGCATGCGGAAGCGTGTTTGTCCGGGCGCGCTGTCCACCGTGATGGCGCCGCCCAGCACATTGGTGACCAGGCTGTGCACGATGTGCAGGCCAAGTCCTCCCATCCCCGTCCCCATGCGGGTGGTGAAGAAGGGATCGAATACCCGCGCCAGGTCGTCGGCCGGGATGCCGCAGCCGTTGTCGCTGAAGTCGAGCAATACGTGGCCGCCGTCAGGCATGGCACGCACCGTGATGCTGCCGCCCTTGCCGCCAAACGCATGCAGCTCCGCGTTGCGGGTGAGCTGCATCAGGATTTGCGTCAGCGCGCGCGGATAGCTGTCCAGGTGCAGGCCGTCCGGCAGTTCCAGCACCAGGCGAATACCTGCCGCGGTCAGCGCGGGCTTCAGCGCCATCAGGGTTTCTTCGGTGCGTGCACGCAGGGTGAATTGCGCGCGGCGCTCGCTGGCCTGGTCCACCGCAACTTGTTTGAAGCCGTCGATCAGGTCGGCCGACTTGCGCAGATTACGCAGCAGCAGTTCCGCCGCCTGTCCCGTCTCGCCGCAGAATTCGACCAGTTCGGAACGGCGCACGCCCTCTTCCACCTTGCGGTTGAAGGCGCGCGCGCGGTCTTCCAGCGTGCTGGCGATCAGCACGCTATTGCCGATCGGCGTATTCAATTCATGGGCGATGCCCGCCACCAGTGCGCCCAGCGCTGCCATGCGTTCCGTGCGCGCCATCTCGGCGCGCGCCGAGTTCAGTTCGGCCAGGGCCTGCTTCAGCTGGTGATTGGCGGAGGCCAGTTCTTTCTGCGTGCGCGACAGGTGCATGTGCGCGCGGGTACGGGCCAGCACTTCTTCCGCGTGATAGGGTTTGCCGATGAAGTCCACCGCGCCGGCCTGGAAGCCCTGCACCTTGTGCTCCATATCGTGCTGGGCGGAGAGCAGGATGACGGGAACAGCGCACAGCACGGGATCGGCCTTCAGGCGGCGGCACACTTCGATGCCGTCGATACCGGGCATGTTCACGTCCAGCAGCACCAGCTCGGGCGCGCGGGTTTGCGCGCTCCACAGCGCCAGCTCGCCATCGGGCGCCTGGCGCACCGCATAGCCCGCGCTTTCCAGCAGCTCGCTCAGCAGGCGGAGCGAGGCCGGCGTGTCTTCCACCACCATGACTTCGCCGGGCGGCAGCGTGCCGTCCTGCGGTCCGCAAAGCCCATTATCGCTATCAAGTTGCTGCGTTCTGATCATCCGAAGATGATACCTAAATTGCAACGCTCTGCAACCATTTGTTAGCTACTTCAGCAGGATTTGACGACCTTACAGGGATTGCCGACGGCGATACTGTTGGGCGGGACATCCTTGCTGACCACACTGCCCGCGCCGATGGTGCAGTTATCACCGATGGTTACCCCCGGCAGCACGGTCACGTTGGCGCCGATCCAGACGTTATTGCCGATGGTGATGGGCAGCGAATATTCCAGCCCTTTGCGCCGCATGCCGGGATCGGTGGCGTGGCTGGCGGCCGACAGCACGGTATTCGGGCCGAACATGACATCGTCGCCGATCGTCACCAGCGCGCAGTCCAGGATCACCAGATTGTGGTTGGCAAAGCAGTTTTTGCCGATCTTGAGGTTGTAGCCGAAGTCGCAGAAAAACGGCGGTTCGAAGTAGGCGTCGGTCGGCGCACCGAACAAGCGTTCCAGTATTGCGGCGCGTTCCTCCGGCGCGGCACGGTTGTGTTCCGCGCAGATGGCCTTGGCCTGCAGATGCGCGGGCCAGATGGACGGATCGCGCGGTTTGTATTCGATCTTATTTTTCATGATGCGCGCCTTGCAGATGATCGCAGGCGATGGCGGTACTCAGGAAGATCCGCCCGTTCAGTGTAGGCAGCAGCTCGCTGTGCCGCAAGCGGTCCATGACCGGGCCTTTTACTTCGGCCAGGTGCAGGCCGATATCGCGCCTTTTCAGGCTGAGATTCAGCTCGCCCAGCGCGAACAGCGCCGTGGTGTCGATCGAGCTGACGGCGGACATCACCAGCACCAGGTTGCGCGTGCCTGGATGGCTGCGCAACTCATCTTCAATGCGCTCGCTCACCGCTTCCACATTGCCGAAGAAGAGATTGGCGTCCACGCGCAGCATCAGCATGTCGGCCAGCGTCTCGGCGGAAAAGCGCTCCACGTTGCGGAAATGCTCGGTGCCCGGAATACGGCCCAGCACCGCGATATGCGGACGGCTGGCACGCCAGATCAGGGTGCCCATGGACAGCGCCACGCCAATCATCACGCCCGCTTCCACGCCAAACGCCAGCACGCCGGCGCCGGTCGCAACCCAGGCCAGCGCATCGCCCCGGTCGTAGCGCCAGGAGGTGCGCAAGGTGTCGAGTTCCAGCATCCCCAGCACGGCGACAATAATGGTCGCGGCCAGGACGGGCAGCGGCAGCAGCGCCAGCCAGCCGGTCGGCGCGATCAGGGCCAGCGCCAGCAGTGCCGCGGTGACCACGCTGGCCAGCGGCGTTTGCGCCCCCGCCGCGAAATTGACCGCGGTGCGCGACATYGATCCCGTCACCGGAAACGCACCGGACACCATGCTCGCCACATTCGCAGCACCCAGGCCGATCAGCTCATAATTGCTGACCAGTTTCTCGTTGCGCTTCAATGCCAGCGCCTGCGCGGCCGACATCGAAATCAGGAACACGACAAAGCCAATCAGCAGCCCCGGTTGCAGCAGCACGCGCCAGTGTGCGGGCGAGGTGGCCAGATTCAGCTGCGGCAGGCCGGACGGCACGGCCCCGGTGGTCTTCACGCCCATCGCTTCCAGTCCCAGCAGCGGCACCAGGGCAGTACCCAGCAAGACCACGAACATCGGCGCCAGCCGTGCCGCGATATCGGCGCTGGACGGTTTCATGCCGCACAGGCGCAGCAGCGGCGCCAGATGGCTGCGCGCCACCACCAGCAGCGCCAGCGCGCCGACGCCCAGCGCGGCGCTCGGCAGGTGGAAATGGGGGAAGTCCGCGCCCAGCAGCGGCTTGACCTGGCCCAGTGCGATCACAATGGCCGAGCCGACGGTAAAGCCGCTCATCACCGGACGGGAAAAGAAATTGGCGAGAAAGCCCATGCGCAACAAGCCGCACAGCAGCAGCACCAGGCCAGCGATCAGGGCCAGCTGCCCGGCCAGGACCTGATACAAGCCCGAGCCGGCCGGCGCCAGCGGCGAGATCACGGCCGCCGTCATCA
>NZ_JBFRDW010000432.1:0-5222 GCF_052113985.1 Pseudoduganella sp. RAF53_2
GATCTATTCGTGGTAGGCCGTGCGGGATTCGAACCTGCGACCAACGGATTAAAAGTCCGCTGCTCTACCAGCTGAGCTAACGACCCGAAAGAGGCCGTATTATATACAAGCCGATTGGCGTCTGCCAAGAGGAATTTGCAAAAATCGTTTATCCCAATGCGGCGGTGACTTTCAGCACTTCTTCCACTGTGGTCACGCCGTCGCGGACTTTGTAGGCGCCGGCGATGCGCAGGGGTTTCATCTGGTCCGCGATGGCCTGCTTGCGCAATGCGGAGATGTCCGTCTCTTCCTGCACCAGATTGTTGAAGGCCTCGGTCACGGTCAGCAGCTCGTAAATGCCGGTACGGCCGCGGTAACCGGTCTGGCGGCATTCGGGGCAGCCGACGGGGCGATAGACCTTGTCCGGCTTGGGGATGTTCCACTGGCCGCCAAGGCCCTGCCAGATATCATCGGCGATCTCGCCGCCTTCCGATGTCTTGCAGTCGGTGCACAGCGTACGCACCAGGCGCTGCGCCATGATGCCGATCAGCGTAGCTTCCAGCAGGTAATAGGGCACGCCCAATTCCAGCAAGCGCATCACGGCGGACGGCGCGTCATTGGTGTGCAAGGTGGACAGCACCAGGTGGCCCGTCAGTGCGGCCTGGATCGCCATCTCGGCGGTGGCCAGGTCGCGGATCTCACCGACCATGATGATGTCCGGGTCCTGACGCATCAGGGCGCGCACGCCATCGGCAAAGGTGAGGTCGATGCTGGGCTGCACCTGCATCTGGTTGAAGGAAGATTCGACCATCTCGATCGGGTCTTCCACGGTACAGACATTGACCTCCGACGTCGCCAGTGCCTTCAGCGTGGTGTACAGCGTGGTGGTCTTGCCCGAGCCGGTCGGCCCGGTGACGAGGATGATGCCGTGCGGACGATTGGTCAACGCATCCCAGCGCGCGGCATCGTCGGCCGGGAAGCCCAGTTCCGGCAGGGTCTTCACCACCACGTCCGGATCGAAGATACGCATCACCAGCTTTTCGCCAAACGCGGTCGGCAGGGTGGACAGACGCAGTTCAACTTCCTGTCCGCCTGCGGTACGGGTCTTGATACGGCCATCCTGCGGACGGCGCTTCTCGATCACGTCCATGCGGCCCAGCAGCTTGATACGCGCCGTCATCGCGATCATCACCACCGCCGGCACCTGATACACCTGATGCAGCACGCCGTCGATACGGAAGCGGATGGTGCCGAGGTCGCGCTTGGGCTCCAGGTGGATATCGGAGGCGCGCTGTTCGAAAGCGTACTGCCACAGCCAGTCCACGATATTGACCACGTGCTGGTCATTGGCGTCGACCTGCTTATTGGTCTTGCCCATCTCGACCAGCTGCTCGAAGTTATTGCGCAGCGCGACGTCCTGGCCGGTGGATTTGTTGGCCTTCTTGATCGACTTGGCCAGCGTGAAGAACTGCGAGGTGTACTGCGCAATGTCGAGCGGATTGGCGATCACGCGCTTGATGGTGCGGCGCGCGATCTTGGCGATCTCCGCCTCCCACTCCAGCGCGAAGGGATCGGCGGTGGCCACCACCAGCGTGTCCAGGTTCATCTCCACCGGCAGGATATTGAAGCGCGCCGCATAGCTGGCGGACATCACATCCGCCACCTTGGTGAAGTCGACCTTGAGCGGATCGATGCGATAGAAGGGCAGCTGGCAGCGGTCGGCCAGCCATTCGCTCAGCCCATCGAGCGTCAGCAGCTTGTGGGATTTTGCGTGGGACAGCTTGCAGTGGGCGACGGCGCTCAGCGGATGCATGGCGCCCGGCGTGTTGCGCAGGATGCCCTGCGCTTGCGTGTAGTGGGCCTTGACTTCGGCTTTCTCGACCATGCCATCGGCCAGCAGCCAGGTGAATATCTGTTGAAGATCGAGTGCCTTGGTCATGTAGGTCCTTTAGCTTTGGCTGGCTTTGATGCCCTTGAGCCAGGATTTGGCGGGCAGCCTGGTGTCGGCCACGATTTGCGCGGCGCGTTCGGCCAGCTCTTTGACGTCGATATCGCGTTTGGTCTTGAAGGCGATGGCGACCACGTTCCCGTCATGCACCTGCGGCAGCGACACCACTTGCGCGAAGGCGAACTTCATCGCTTTCAGATTCTTCGCATAGCTGGGGTGATCGCCGAACAAGTTGACGGTCATGATGCCGTCGTCATTCAGGCAAGCGGCGCAAGCCTGGTAGAACTCCGGCGTATCCAGCACGGGACCGCGCGCAGTGGCGTCGTACAGGTCCACCTGCAGGGCGTCCAGCGCGCCGTGGTTGGCGCGGTCGGTGACGTAATCCATCGCATCTATTTCGATCACTTGCAGGCGCTCGTCGTTGTCCGGCAGCTTGAACATGGAAGCGCAGATCGCGACCACGGAAGGGTTCAGCTCAATGGCCGTGACCGAGGCTTGCGGGAAGTGCTTGTAGCAGAACTTGGTCAGCGCACCGGTGCCCAGGCCCAGCTGGGCGATAGCGCGCGGTTCCTCGATCCACAGCATCCATGCCATCATCTGCTGAGCGTACTCCAGCTCCGGCCAGTCCGGTTTGCGGATGCGCATGGCGCCCTGCACCCATTCGGTGCCGAAATGCAGATAGCGCACGCCATCCATTTCGGACAGGGTAACCGGCGCGAATTTCGGCTTGCGCGGAGCAGGGGCGGAACGCGCAGGGCGGGAGGATTCTTCTTTTTCGATGGATTTACGTTTGATCAGCATAGTGAGGCATTATCCCGCGATGTTTTGCCCGGAAGCAAGCGAACAAATAAAAAACGCCGGCACTGGGCCGGCGTTGTAGCGTAGGGCGGATCATCGATCCGCCGGCTTTTATTGCATCGGTTCCACGGACACGCGCAGGCKAATGCGCTGGCCCGGGTCGTAGCTCATGACGCTGGTGTAATTGCGGCCGCGATAATCGTACTCGACCTGGTAGCCATTGGTGCGCGATTCCCAGTGGTCAACGGTGCGGCACTGCTTGACGGCCTGTTCCTGCACCGGGCCTGGGCCGGCGTCCTGGTTCTGTACGCRATCGCCGACCACGGCGCCGGCGATGGCGCCGGCCGCGGTGGCGGCAGTGCGGCCATTACCACGGCCAACCGTGCTGCCCAGCAGGGCGCCGGCAATACCGCCCACCACGGAACCGCCTACGCCGCGTTCGGCTGGCTGTTGGGTCTGGACATACTCGGTACGGCATTCCTGGCGCGGACGGTTGACCTGTTCAACCTGTGGCGTAACGCGGGTTACGCGGCCGTAATCTTCGAAATCGGTAGCTTGCGCTTGAGCCAGAGGCAAGGCGCCCAGGCTGGCGAGGGAGAGCAGCAGTGTAGAAGTGAGCTTCATATTATTTACCTCATTTGGCGTTTTTGGGCAGTTCACGGAGAAATGGGAATTGCACCCAGATATGGTAACGCTCGAATGTATCGGGAGGTTGTCAGCGATGGCAACAAATTGTAACGTGCCGCTTAAAACTGGCTTATTATGTTCTGTTTTTAACAAATCTTGCGATTGACATCACATTCGAGTTGATTCAGCGGATACAACACGTTACCCTAATACCCGTATGGAATCAGATTGACAGGGAGAAAGCCCGGCGCATTGACCCGCCAGCGGCACTACAAGTACCGTACATCACAAGGTCGATTTGAGGAAAAGATGAGTTTGTTGATCACTGTGCCGCCTAATTTAGTGCAGTCCATCCGCGCCTTTCGCGTGGGCGAGCTGCAGGAAGAGGCAGCCCGCTTGGGGCAGCACTTTTTGTATGCACACTGCCATCATGGGCAGACCAAGCAGCAGGTGTTGGGAATTATCGCCGAATCGTTTTATATGCCGAAACCCTGCGGCAAAAACTTCGACGCTCTGCGTGAAACCCTGACCGAAACGATGAATAAAGCAGGCGAGCAGACCGGTTTCCTGGTCGTGCTGGAACAGCTGCCGAATACCCAGAAATTTGATCGTGAAGCACGTGAGTGCCTGCTGGATGTCTTCCGTGATGCGGCCGATTACTGGGCCGAGAAAAAAGTCCCGTTCCGCGTTTTCTACTCCTTCGAGTAAGCACGCGCCGTCGCATTTCGCTCCCCCTTGCCAGCATTGCTGCGATGCAGCATAATATCGCGCTGCCCGGCCGTAGCAGGTACAATGGCGGCCATGAAAAACATCGTCATCCTCATTTCGGGCCGCGGAAGCAATATGGAAGCTGTGGTCCGTGCCGCGCAGGCCGAACAATGGCCCGCCCGCATCGCCGCCGTCATCAGCAATAAAGCCGACGCCAAAGGACTGGAATTTGCCGCCAGCCATGGCATTCCGACCGCCGTGGTCGCGCACAAGGAATATCCTAGCCGCGAGGCCTTCGACGCCGCTTTGCAAGAGGTAATCGATTCGTATCAGCCCGACCTGGTCGTGCTGGCCGGCTTCATGCGTATCCTGACGCCAGGCTTTGTCGAGCACTACACTGGCCGCATGCTGAATATCCATCCGTCGCTGCTGCCGCACTTCCCGGGCCTGCATACGCACGAACAGGCACTGGCCGCGGGCCACGAGCGCCACGGCGCCACCGTGCACTTCGTGACCGCCGACCTGGATCACGGCCCGATGGTGGACCAGGCCTCCGTGGCTGTGATGCCGGGCGATACGCCTGAACTGCTGGCTTCCCGTGTGCTGGAGCAGGAACATGTGCTGTACCCTCGTGCTATCCGCTGGTTCGTCGAAGACCGCCTGCGGATCGAGGATGGCAAGGTCCACGTGGACCACAACTGAATAAGAAAGATTGTTATGCGTTTGCCCCCGTTTATCCTGACCAGCGCCGAAGATGTGCTGCGCGAAATCCTGCGCTTTGCGGCGCCGGCCGATACCACGCTGTCCCGCTTCTTCAAGGACCACCCGAAGCTGGGCGGCCGCGAGCGCGGCGCCATTGCCGAGTGCATCTACGCCGTACTGCGTAACAAGGCCTTCTTCACCGACCGCGCCGAAGCGGGCGGTGGCGCCACCATGCGCCGCCTGGTCCTGCTGGGCATGGCCGATGCCGTCGGTTTCGACGCGCTGGGCGGCCTGTCGACGGACGAGGCGGAGTGGCTGAAACGCCAGCTGGAAATCGACCGCTCGCTGCTGCATAAGTCCATGCGCGCCAATATGCCGAAATGGCTGTTCGACAAGCTGGTGGCGCAGTACGGCGAAGAAGAAACCCTGGTGCTGGCCGATGCCCTGAACACCCCGGCGC
>NZ_JBFRDW010000433.1:0-5217 GCF_052113985.1 Pseudoduganella sp. RAF53_2
GTGGAAGAAGGCTTTAGCAGCCTGGAAGAAATCGCTTACGTGCCGATCTCCGAGATGCTGGATATCGAGGCTTTCGACGAGGACACCGTCAACGAGCTGCGTACCCGCGCCCGTGACGCCCTGGTTACCGAGGCGATCGCTTCGGAAGAAGGCCTGGAAGGCATGGACGAAGCGCTGGTCGGCCTGGAAGGCATGGACCGCGTTACCGCGGGCAAGCTGGGCCTGGCTGGCATCAAGTCGCTGGCGCAATTTACCGGCCTGGCCTACGACGAATTCGGCGCCATTCTGGCCCTGTCGTCGGACCGTGCACGTGAACTGATTTCGAATGAATTTGAAAATGTGACCGACGATGAAATGAAGCTGGTCGATGCCAAGTACGACGAACGCGCCAAGGCCCTGCAGGCCAAGGCATGGTCGGCAGCCGAGGCAGCCAAAGCTTGAGTAGCACCTTTATCATCCGAGACACAAGAAAAGAGGACTGAATGGCGAGTAACAACGTAGCCCAATTTGCCACCGAACTGAAGATGCCTGCAGATTTGCTGCTGTCGCAGCTGCGTTCTGCTGGCGTCGATAAAAGTTCGGCGTCAGATCCATTGTCAAAAGATGATAAGGACAAGCTGCTGGAACACCTGCGCCGTACCCACGGCGCTGGTGCGGAGCAGGGCGAGAAGAAAAAGATCACCCTGACCCGCAAGGAAACTTCCGAGATCAAGCAGGCTGACGCCACCGGCAAAGCGCGCACCATCCAGGTTGAAGTTCGCAAGAAGCGCACCTTCGTGCAGCGCGACGACCTGGTCACCACCCCGGCCGCTACCGCTCCGGTAGTCGACGAGGCTGAACGCGCACGCCGCGAAGAGGAAGCACGCCGCCAGGCGGAGCTGATCGCGCGTCAGGAAGCTGAACTGAAAGAAAAGCAGGAGCGTCTGGCCAAGCTGGACGCCGAGAAGGAAGCGCAAGCCAAGGCGGCGGCCGAGGAAGCCAAGCGCGCCGCCGAGGAAGATGCCAAGAAAGCCGCTGCCGACAAGGCCGCCGCCGAGAAGGCCGCTGCCGCTGCCGCTGCAGGCGCTGCGCAGAAAGCTGTTGCTGAAGAAGAAGAGAAAAAGCGTCAGGCTGACGCTGAAGAATCGAAGCGCAAGCATGAAATCGCCGTGAAAGAAGCGGCGGAACGCGCTGAAGCGACCGAGCGCGCACGTAAAGCAGTGGCGGACGAAGTGGCCCAGATCAAGGCCATGATGAGCCAGCCACGCCGCGTGATGAAGGCCCCGGAGCCGGCACCAGCTGCCGCTGCGCCGGCCAAGCCGAAAGTCGCGGAAGGTACGCTGCACAAGCCTGCCGACAAGAAGCCAGCCGCCGCAGGCGCTGCTGGCGCCCCAGCCGGCGACAAGAAGGACGACAAGAAGGGCGGCGACAAGAAGTCCATCAAGTCGGCCAATGTGTCGTCGTCCTGGCAGGATGAAAAGCGCCGTGGCGCGCCGAGCACCGGCACCAAGGGCCGCGGCAACGCTGGCGGTGGTGCGGGCGGCCGTGACGGCTGGCGTGCCGGCGGCAAAGGTGGCCGCCGTGGTGGCCATCAGGACGATCGCGAATCGAACTTCCAGGCGCCGACCGAAGCCATCATCAAGGAAGTGCACGTGCCGGAGACCATCACGGTCGCCGAGCTGGCACACAAGATGTCGGTCAAGGCATCCGAGGTGATCAAGCAGCTGATGAAGCTGGGCCAGATGTGCACCATCAACCAGGTGCTGGACCAGGAAACCGCGATGATCGTGGTGGAAGAGATGGGCCACAAGGCCTTCGCTGCCGCCGTCGACGATCCGGAAGCGATCCTGGCCGACCAGGGCGAACACGCCGAGTACGAAGCGACCCCGCGCGCACCGGTGGTGACCGTGATGGGTCACGTCGACCACGGTAAGACCTCGCTGCTGGACTACATCCGCCGCGCCAAAGTGGCGTCGGGCGAAGCCGGCGGCATTACCCAGCACATCGGCGCCTACCACGTGGACACCCCGCGCGGTACCGTCACCTTCCTGGATACGCCGGGTCACGAAGCCTTCACGGCAATGCGTGCCCGCGGTGCGAAAGCAACCGACATCGTGATCCTGGTGGTGGCTGCCGACGACGGCGTGATGCCGCAAACGAAGGAAGCGATTGCGCACGCTAAAGCGGCAGGCGTGCCGCTGGTGGTGGCGATCAACAAGATCGACAAACCGGGCGGCAACCTGGAGCGCGTGACCCAGGAACTGATCGCAGAACAAGTGGTGCCGGAAGAATATGGTGGCGATTCGCCATTCGTACCGGTGTCCGCGAAGACCGGCCAGGGTATCGACGACCTGCTGGAGCAAGTGCTGCTGCAAGCCGAAGTGCTGGAACTGAAAGCCCCGGTCGAAGCGCCTGCGCGCGGCCTGGTGGTGGAAGCCCGTCTGGACAAGGGCCGCGGTCCTGTGGCCACGATCCTGGTGCAGTCCGGTACGCTGAAGCGTGGCGACGTGGTGCTGGCAGGTTCGTCCTTCGGCCGCGTGCGCGCCATGCTGGACGAAAACGGCAAGTCGATCGCCGAAGCGGGTCCTTCCATTCCGGTGGAGATCCAGGGCCTGACCGAAGTGCCGGCCGCTGGTGAAGAAGCCATGGTGATGGCGGACGAGCGCAAGGCGCGCGAGATCGGTCTGTTCCGTCAAGGTAAGTTCCGCGACGTGAAACTGGCCAAGCAGCAGGCCGCCAAGCTGGAGAACATGTTCGACCAGATGGCCGAAGGCGAAGTGAAGAATCTGCCGCTGATCATCAAGACCGACGTGCAGGGTTCGCAGGAAGCGCTGGTTGGCTCGCTGCAGAAGCTGTCGACCTCCGAAGTGCGTGTGCAGATCGTGCACGCTGCGGTGGGCGGCATCTCGGAATCGGACGTCAACCTGGCGACCGCTTCCAAGGCAGTCATCATCGGCTTCAACGCCCGTGCCGATGCACAGGCGCGCAAGCTGGCCGAAGCCAAYGGCGTGGACATCCGCTACTACAACATCATTTACGATGCGATCGAAGAGGTCAAAGCGGCGATGTCGGGCATGCTGGCGCCGGAGAAGCGCGAACACGTTATCGGCCAGGTCGAGATTCGCCAGGTTATTCTGGTATCCAAGGTCGGCGCGATTGCGGGCTGCCTGGTTACCGATGGTGTGGTCAAGCGTACCTCCTCGGTTCGCCTGCTGCGCAACAACATCGTGCTGTGGACCGGCGAGATCGACTCGCTCAAGCGCTTCAARGACGACGCGAAGGAAGTGCGCGCCGGTCTGGAGTGCGGCCTGAACCTCAAAGGCTACAACGATATCGAAGTAGGAGACCAGCTCGAGGTGTTCGAAGTACAGGAAATCGCTCGTACGCTGTAACAGCACGGCGCATTCATGGCGGGTCAATGACCCGCCCAACGGCGGGGAGGGCGGGTCATTGACCCGCCGTTCTTTTCAGGTAAGACCATCATGGCTAAACATAGCAAATCCATCCCACAGCGCGGCCTGCGCGTGGCAGACCAGATCCAGAAAGACTTGTCCGAGCTGATCGCCTTCGAACTGAAGGACCCGCGCGTCGGCATGATCACGCTGTCCGAAGTGCAGCTGACGCCGGACTATGCGCACGCCAAGATCTACTTCACCACGCTGAAGGACGATCCGGAAGCGGTCAAGAACACGCTGGCCGGCCTGCAGGYGGCGGCGGGCTACCTGCGCAACCAGCTGGGCAAGCGCCTGCACATCCACACGCTGCCGCAGCTGCACTTCCTGCATGACGTGTCGGCCGCGCGCGGCATGGCCATGTCCGCGCTGATCGACAAGGCCAACGCCACCCGCGCCGCCGATTTCGACGAAAACGAAGAATGAAGCGTGTGCGTGACCTCGTCGACGGCGTTCTGCTGCTCGACAAACCTGTTGGCCTGTCCAGCAACGACGCGCTGATCAAAGCCAAGCGCTTCATGAACGCGAAGAAGGCGGGCCACACCGGCACGCTCGATCCCTTCGCCACCGGCCTGCTGCCGCTGTGCTTCGGCGAAGCGACCAAGTTCTCGCAGGACCTGCTGGAAGCCGACAAGACTTACTTGACCACGGTGCATCTCGGCGTGCGCACGGATACGGGCGACACCGAAGGCGCCGTGATCGAAACGCTGCCGGTCGCGGTAACCGTTGAACAAATCGAGTCTGTGCTGGCCCGCTTCCGCGGCCCGATCAAGCAGGTGCCTCCAATGTATTCCGCGCTGAAGCGCGACGGCAAGCCGCTGTACGAATATGCTCGCGAAGGCATCACGCTCGAACGCGAGGCGCGCGATGTGGTGATTCATTCGCTGGAGTTCATCTCTTACGAAGCGCCGTATCTGAAGCTTGCTGTCACCTGCAGCAAAGGCACCTACATCCGCGTCCTCGGTGAAGATATCGGCGCGGCGCTGGGCTGCGGCGCGCATCTGAACGCCTTGCGCCGCACGCAAGTTGGTGCGCTGACCACGGACCGCATGATCACGCTGGAAGAACTGGCCGCTCACGCCGCGCCACGCGAGCTGCTGGCGCCCGTTGATGCGCTGCTGTCGTCCTTCCCGCGCGTGGTGCTGAACGACGAACTGTCCAGGCGCTTTCTGCATGGCCAGCGCCTGCCGCTGGGCAAGGAGCCGTCCATCGCCGTTCCCGCGCCATACCAAGGCCGTGTGCGCGTGTATGCCGAAGACGAACGCCTGCTCGGCACCGGCCTGCTCGGCGAATACGCCATCCTCGCCCCGGAACGCCTCATCGCCACCGCTCATCMCTGATCGCCCGCGCTCGCTAGCCGAACACCTCGTCCAGCGAGCGCGCGTCACACACCAGCTGTCAGCAATTTACCCTCACGGAGCCCTTCCTGCCGCCCTTCATGTTGGCCTCGGGCGCAATTTCTGCTCGAGGAAGATGGGCGCAACGGACCAATCCGCCAGCGAATGAGCCGCAGGCCAGTGAAACTGCAGGTGTTCCCGGAACAGCTTTTCGACCGCGCGTTTCCAGAGAACGTCGTTGTCGGTCTTGCACCCTGGAGCAGTGGGGCAGAACGGTGTTGCGAGCGTGCGTTGCGGGCTTGAGGTGGATCAAACTGGTTGGTTGCAACGCAGCATGGTATACTAGTGGGTTCAGTGCATCCGCACTTGCAGTCTTTCTGTAAATACAACCATCATGTCTAATACCAAACGCGCAATTCGCAACATCGCCATCATCGCTCACGTTGACC
>NZ_JBFRDW010000434.1:0-5197 GCF_052113985.1 Pseudoduganella sp. RAF53_2
GCTGTGGCCACGCTGGAAAAGCCGGGCGACAGCGTCACCTGGGATAACTTCGTGACGCCGCTGGAGAATGCCACCGAGCTGCTGGGCCGCGCCTGGGGCATTGTCAGTCATCTCAACAACGTGGTGGATACGCCCGAGCTGCGCGCCACCTACAACGAAAACCTGCCGAAAGTGACCGAGTTCTGGACCGCCCTGGCCCAGAACGAGAACCTGTTCGCCAAATACAAGGCCCTGCGCGCCAGCACGGAATTCAACACCCTGTCCCCGGCGCGCAAGCGCATCGTGGACAATGCGATCCGCGACTTCCGCATGGGCGGCGCCGAGCTCCCGGCGGACAAGAAAGAACGCTTCGCCGACATCCAGGAAGAGCATGCCGCCACCTCCACCCGCTTCAGCGAGAACGTGCTGGATGCGACCAACGACTGGAAGATGGTGATCGCGGACGAAGCCGAACTGGCCGGTCTGCCGGACGACGTCAAGGCCGCCGCCAAAGCGCTGGCCGACAAGGAAGGCAAACAGGGCTTCATGTTCACCCTGCACTTCCCATCCTACTACCCGATCCTGCAATTCGCCGATCAGCGCGAACTGCGCGAAAAGGTCTACCGCGCCAATGCCACCAAGGCTTCCGGCCTGGGTGAAATGTTCAGCGAGCGCGATAAGTGGGACAACACCCAGAACATCGTCAGCCTGCTGAAGCTGCGCGAAGAGGAAGCTTCCCTGCTGGGCTATAAGAATTTTGCCGAAGTGTCGCTGGTGCCGAAGATGGCGCAAAGCCCTGAACAGGTGATCTCCTTCCTGGAAGACCTGGCCAGGCGCGCCCGCCCCTTCGCGGAAAAGGATTTGAAAGAGCTGCAGCAATTCGCATCGAAAGAACTGGGCATCAATGATCTGCAGGCATGGGATCTGCCATACGCCTCCGAAAAGCTGCAGCAGCACCAATACGCCTTCTCGGCCCAGGAAGTGAAGCAATACTTCCCTGAACATAAGGTGATCGACGGCCTGTTCAAGCTGGTGCAGAATCTGTTCAGCGTGTCGATCGTGCAGGACCAGGCGCCCGCATGGCACAAGGATGTGCGCTTCTACCGCATCGAGCGTGATGGCAAGCTGATTGGACAGTTCTATCTGGACCTCTACGCCCGCGCCGGCAAGTCCGGTGGCGCATGGATGGACGATGCGCGCGGCCGCYGCATGAAGGAAGGCGCGCTGCAAACGCCGGTCGCCTACCTCACCTGCAACTTCACCGAGCCAGCCCTTATCGACGGCAAGCTGCAGCCATCGCTGTTCACGCACGATGAAGTGATCACGCTGTTCCACGAATTCGGCCACGGCCTGCATCACATGCTGACGAAGGTGGAAGAGCTGGCGGTGTCCGGCATCTCCGGCGTGGAATGGGATGCTGTGGAGCTGCCATCGCAGTTCATGGAAAACTTCTGCTGGGAGTGGGATGTGCTGAGCCACATGACGGCCCACGTCCACACCCAGCAACCGCTGCCGCGCGCGCTGTACGACAAGATGCTGGCTGCGAAAAACTTCCAGTCCGGCCTGCAGACCTTGCGACAGGTGGAGTTCTCCCTGCTGGACATGCATCTGCATTACGACTACAAGCCGGAGAACGGCAAGTCGGTGCAGGATGTGATCGACGAAGTACGCCGCAAGTTCTCCGTGATTGTTCCGCCGGCCTTCAACCGCTTCCAGAATTCCTTCGGCCACATCTTCGCCGGTGGTTATGCGGCGGGCTACTACAGCTACAAATGGGCCGAGGTGCTGTCGGCCGACGCCTACGCGGCCTTTGAAGAAGCGGCTGCGCTGGATGGCGGCAAGATGTCGACCGAAACGGGCAAGCGCTTCCAGCAGGAGATTCTGGCCGTTGGCGGTTCGCGCCCTGCACTGGAATCATTCACGGCTTTCCGCGGCCGCGAGCCGACCATCGACGCGCTGCTGCGTCACAGCGGGATGGCCGCATGATGCGCCGCGCCGCCCTGCTGGTGCTGCTGTGTGCCGCTGCGGCGGCCCAGGCGCAGATGTACAAATGGAAGGACGATAAGGGCGTAACCCATTACACGGACACGCCGCCTCCTGCGTCCGCGAAAAAGGCCGAAGTAAAGAGTTTCAACACCGGCGGCAATCCCGACCTGCCGCCCGAACTGGCGGACGCCGTACGCGCACGTCCCGTGGTGCTGTACACGACCGCCAACTGTGCGGGCTGCGAGCAAGGCCGCGCGCTGCTGAACAACCGCGGCATTCCTTTCCGCGAGCGAACCGTGACCTCCGCCGACGATCAGGCAGCGCTGAAGGCTGCCGGCAGCGATGGCCAGCTGCCGCTGCTGACTGTCGGCCGCACCAAACAGGTTGGCTTCGAATCGTCGGCCTGGGACGAGTTGCTGTCCAACGCCGGCTATCCGACCATCAAGGCGCTGCCGCAGGGTTACCAGAATCCGCCGCCTGTCGCCGCAGCGCCGCCGAAAGGCCCAAGCGCCGAGCAAGTCGCGCAGGACTCCGCGCGCGCAGCGGCGGCCGAAGAGGCTCGCCGCAAGGCCCAGCAACAATCCAACGCACCACCTGGTTTCCAGTTCTGATATGACGCAAATCGATTTCCACAGCAATGTGGCGGACAAGATCGCCTACGCTTGCCGCCTGCTGCGCAAGGCCTACGGCGCGCGCAACCGCATCGTCGTGATGACGGAAGATGCCGAGCAGTTGGCAGCGCTCGATCATGCGCTGTGGACGTTCTCCGACGTGGACTTTCTGCCGCATGCCCACGTCAATGATCCCAAGGCGCCGGATTCGGCGATCGTGCTGACCGAAACCGATGAAGTCGAGCTGCCGCACGCGGACCTGCTGGTGAATCTGTCGCGCCGCGCGCCGACGCAGTTCGAGAACTTCCCGCGCCTGATCGAAGTCATCTCCACCGACGAAGCGGATGCCGCTGCCGGCCGCCAGCGCTTCATTGCCTACAAACGCCAGGAATTCCAGCCGTCCCATCTGACCGTAGGTAAAGCATGACCAAGTTCGACGCCAGCATCCCCGTCCTGACCGAAGTGCTGCAAGACCAGCTCCCAGCGCCCGCCGCGGCCGACGCACCGGACTCTGCGCAAGCCGCTGCAGCCTTGCGCCCCACGCCAGCCGCCTCCGAGGCCGCCGCCGGCACGCCTGCCGGCGCGGCCGTCGTACACGCCGAGCGGGCCGCCGCCTGGCCTTTCCGTGTGGCGCCTGCCGCCTCACCAGCCGGCGCGGCTGCCGCTGAAGCGCAGCCTGCCGCAGCGTCGCCCGTCGCACTGGCCGCAGACGAATCGTCCGTCGCGCCACTCGCCGAAGAAGGCGCAGTGCCGTCCACGTCGGAAGCGGCCGACGCCACCGCGTCGATTCCTGCCGAACCAATGCACGCGCAGCCCGCGGCGCCGGCGCCAGTTGCAGACGCCATCGACTGGGCGCAGCTTGAGCGCCAGGTCAGCGAGCGCGTGCTGCAGCAGCTGAGTAACCGCGTCGACTTCGTGCTGGAGCAGCGCATCAAGGACAGCATGGCCGAAGTGCTAAGCCACGCCCTGCGCGGCCTGACCGACGAGATCCGCGACGGCCTGCATGACACCATCGGCAAGATCGTCACGCGCGCCGTGCAGCAGGAAATCACCCATCTCCAGGCAAGTGCACCAAAGCAGAGCGAAAAACGTTAAATCCATGCGGAATTCCTGCTTTGCCAATTGCACGTTTTGATGTACCTTGTTCCGTGTGCAATTTTTCTTGGAGAATACCCATGCAGTTGACCAGCAAGTTGCTTCCTTTCGCCGTAGCGATGGCCTTTACCACTGGCGCCTACGCCCAGGAAGTCATCAAGATCGGCCACGTCGCCCCTGTCTCCGGCGCGAACGCACACCTTGGCAAGGACATGGAAAACGGCGCCAAGATGGCCGTCGATGACCTGACCGCCAAGAACATCAAGATCGGCGGCAAGCCGGTCAAGTTCGTGATCCAGTATGAAGACGACGCAGGCGACCCGAAACAAGGCACCAACGCCGCGCAGAAACTGGTCGACGCAAAAGTGAATGGCGTGATTGGCCACCTGAACTCCGGCACCACCATCCCCGCCTCCAAGATTTATTACGACGCAGGCATTCCGCAGATTTCGCCAGCCGCCACCTCCCCGGTCTACACCAAGCAGAAATTCAACACGACCTTCCGTGTCGTCGCCAACGACAATAAGCTGGGCGGCACGCTGGGCACGTATGCCGTGAAGAACCTGGGCGCCAAGAAAATCGCCGTGATCGATGACCGCACCGCCTACGGCCAGGGCGTCGCAGAAGAATTCGTTAAAGGCGCGAAGAAAGCCATACCGGGCGTGCAAATCGTCGGCAAGGAATTCACGAACGCAAACGCCACCGACTTCAACGCCATCCTGACCAACATCAAGTCCAAGAATCCGGACCTGGTCTTCTTCGGCGGCATGGACTCCGTCGGCGGCCCGCTGCTGCGCCAGATGAAGGCACTCGGCATCAACGCGAAATTCATGGGCGGCGACGGCGTGTGTACCGACGCGCTGTATCGCCTGTCCGCAGGCGCCGCAGCTGACGGCGTGGTGACCTGCGCGGAAGCGGGCGGCGTACCGGCCGACCAGTCCAAAGGCATCGACGATTTCCGCGCCCGCTACAAGAAACAATTCGGCCAGGACGTGCAACTGTACGCGCCGTATGTGTACGACGCGATCATGACCATGGTCCAGGCCATGCAGGAAGCCAATTCGGCCGAACCTGCCAAGTACCTGCCCTATCTGGCCAAGATCAAGCACCAGGGCGTTACTGGTCCGATCACGTTTGACCAATATGGCGACATCAAGGATGGCGCGCTGACCCTGTACACCTACAAGGCCGGCAAGAAAACCCAAATGGAAGTTGTGAAGTAAATGCAAAAGAAACTCATCGCAGCAAGCGCAGCGGCGCTGGCCTTGTCGGCTGGCGCCAATGCGCAGGAAGTGGTCAAGATCGGCTATGTGGGGCCGCTGTCCGGCCAGTCCGCCCACCTGGGCACGGACACGGGTAACGGCGCCCAGATGGCCGTCGACGACCTGAACGCCAAAGGCTTCAAGATCAACGGCAAGGCCGTGAAGTTTGTGCTGCTGTCGGAAGACGACGCGGGCGAACCGAAGCAGGCCACGTCGGCCGCGCAGAAGCTGGTGGACAGCAAAGTGAATGGCGTGATCGGCCAC
>NZ_JBFRDW010000435.1:0-5189 GCF_052113985.1 Pseudoduganella sp. RAF53_2
GGCCATGTGCCTGCGCATTGCATCGCCAAACTGGGCGACGGCATGCCGGCATTCGGTATCGTGGCGGCGGTGATGGGCGTGGTGCACACCATGGAATCGGTGGGCATTCCGCCATCCGAGCTGGGGATGCTGATCGCGCATGCGCTGGTCGGTACCTTCCTCGGTATTCTGCTGGCATACGGCTTTGTCGGTCCGCTGGCCAGCCTGCTGGAGCAGAAGCTGGAAGAGTCCACCAAGATGTTCCAGTGCGTGAAGGTCACGCTGCTGGCCAGCCTGAACGGTTACGCCCCGGCCCTGGCCGTGGAATTCGGCCGCAAGGTGCTGTACTCGACCGAGCGCCCGAGCTTCGCCGAACTGGAAGACCATATCAAGAAATCGAAGTCGAAGTAATGATGGACACGAGGAATCGCCATGGCTGAAGAGGGACTGCGGCCAATCATCGTCAAGCGCGTCAAGAAGAATGGCGGCGGTCACCATGGCGGCGCCTGGAAGATCGCGTACGCCGACTTCGTGACCGCGATGATGGCTTTCTTCCTGTTGATGTGGCTGCTTGGTTCGACCACCAAGGGCGACCTGAACGGGATCTCGGAATATTTCAAGACGCCGCTCAAGGTCGCCATGGAAGGCGGCACCGGTAGCGGCGACTCGTCGTCCGTCATCAAGGGCGGCGGCAATGACCTGAGCCGCAGCCAGGGCCAGGTGCGCGCTACCGACGAACCGTCCGTCAAGAAGACCTTCAACCTGTCGGCCGCCAAGGCCGCGCTCGAAGCGGAAGAGAAGAACCGCCTGGAACAGCTGCGCCAGCGTATCGAGCTGACCATCGACTCCAGCCTGGCCTTGCAGAAATTCAAGAACCAGCTGCTGCTCGATTTCACCAGCGAAGGCTTGCGCATCCAGATCGTGGACGAAAAGAACCGTCCGATGTTTGCCTTGTCCAAGGCCGACTTGCAGCCTTATACCCGCGAAATCCTGGAAGCCATCGCGCCGGTGCTGAACGAAGTGCCGAACAAGATCGGCCTGTCCGGCCACACCGACTCGACGCCGTATTTCACCGAAACGGGGTACAGTAACTGGGAACTCTCCGCCGACCGGGCCAATGCCTCGCGCCGTACTCTGGTGCAAGGCGGCCTGGCCGACAACAAGATCCTGCGTGTGGTCGGCCTGGCAGGGGCCGCACCGCTGGACCGCGTCGATCCGTTCAATCCGATCAACCGCCGCATCAGCATCATTGTGATGAACAAGAAGACGGAAGAGAACGTATTGCGTGACGGTGGCCAGATGAATGTCGGGACCGACACCGAGGCCACGCGCGAAGCGCTAAGCAAGACGGCGCCAGCCGCAGCACCAGCACCTGCTGCAGCGGCGCCGGCAAAGAAATAAGCAGAGCCCTGCCTAACACCTGAGACTGTCATGACGAGAAAAAAGATCCTGGGCTCCCATGTGAAGCGCCTGTTGTCCGGCGTATCGGACCACGGCAAGCGCCATTTGACTGAAGTCGAAACCGACCTGCTGCAGACCAATCTGCTGCTGGAAGAAGCGATCGACAAGCTGACGCGCAATTTCATGGCCATCCACGACGCCGTCAATGCCCAGCAAACGACCATCCAGATGCTGCTGGACGGCGGCAATCCGACCCCCGAGCAAAAGGAAAAGCTGCAGGCCATGAACGAGCAGGTCAGCAGCTATGTGAATGCGGCGATCACCAGCATGCAGTTCCAGGACATGACCAGCCAGTTGATCGACCGTACCCTGAAGCGCGTGACCGGCCTGCGCGAATTCCTCGGCACGCTGGGCACCCATGGCGCCGAAGTGATGCCCGACAGCGGCAGCGACGAAATTGTGGACCTGCTCGGCAAGGTCAGCATGGCGCTCGCCATCCAGAGCCTGGAGCTGCGCAGCGTGCTGCGTAAAGCGGTCAGCCAGAAGCATCTGGAAAGCGGCGACATCGAACTGTTCTGAAAATATACCTACCAAAGAGAGATCAAAAGATGGCTAAAACAATTCTTGCAGTCGACGATTCCTCCTCGCTGCGCCAGATGGTGGCGTTCAGCCTGAAAGCCGCCGGTTACCAGGTGGTGGAGGCGGTCGATGGACAGGAYGGCCTGGAAAAGGCCAAGCTGCAAACCGTGGACCTGGTGCTGACCGACCAGAACATGCCGCGCATGGACGGCCTGCAGCTGATCAAGCTGCTGCGCGAACAGCCGGCCTACGCCAAGGTCCCTATCCTGATGCTGACCACCGAATCGTCCGATGAGATGAAAGCCAAGGGCCGCGCTGCCGGCGCCAACGGCTGGCTGGTCAAGCCTTTCGACCCGCAACGTCTGATTGAGGTAGTGAAGAAGGTCATCGGCTAAGGGGCTGCCATGTGCTTAGTAATTGATGGAGTCGCGCCATGACCATCGATATTAGCCAGTTCTACCAGGTCTTCTTCGACGAGGCCGAGGAGCTGCTGGCGGAAATGGAGCGGCTGCTGCTGGCGGTGGACGTCGACTCGCCGGGCGAAGAGGATCTGAACGCGATCTTCCGCACGGCGCACTCCGTCAAGGGTGGCGCATCCACCTTCGGCGTGAGCGATATGAGCGAAGTCACGCACGTGCTGGAGACGCTGCTCGACCGTATTCGCAAGGGCGAAATGGCGCTCACGTCGACCCACGTGGATGCCTTCCTCGCCGCCAAAGATATTCTGAAGATGCAGCTGGACGGCCACCGTCTGGGTTCCGCCGTGGACCAGGAAGCGGTGGGCGACGTGCGCATGATGCTGCAGGAGCTGGCGCAGGACGTGCACATTGCCGCCATGGCGCCTGTCGCGCCGGCCTTCAACACGCAGGAAACCGAAGTGGTGGACCACACCGGCGGCCGCCGTTACCGGCTCGAGCTGCCGAAGATGGTGCACCGTGAAGTGGAAGCGCTGGCGGCCGAACTGGGCTTGCTGGGCAAGGTCGAACTGTCGCCGCTGGACGCCGAGCGCCACGCGATGGTGGTCACCACCCACGAAAGCCTGGACGACATCATCGCCATCTGCTCCTTCGTCATCGACGCGGACCAGATGAAGGTCACCGAACTGCCTGCATTGACGCCAACGCAGGAAGCACGCGAAAGCGGCGAGCGTGCGCGCAAGGAAGCGGAACAGGGCTACGGCTTCTTCGATCCGCTCACCCCAGGCGCTGCCGGCGCCGAGGGAGGCGCGGCGCAGGGCGAGCAAGGCAAGGGCTATGGTTTCTTCCAGCCGCTGGACGAAATCCGCGCCAACGCGTCGGCCRCCGTGGACGACGCGCAGGGCTATGGCTTCTTCCAGCCGCTGGACCAGATCCGCGCCGCCGCAGGCATCAAGGATGCGCCGCAGCAGGTGGAGCAAAAGCTCAGCGAAGAACAGGAACGCAAGGCGGCACGCAAGGAAGCCGAGAAGGCGGCCCATGTACCGAGCGCCGAATCGTCCTCGATTCGCGTGTCCGTCGAAAAGGTGGATCAGCTGATCAACCTGGTCGGCGAACTGGTGATCACGCAAGCGATGATCGAACAGCGCGCCGGCACGCTGGACCCGATGGTGCACGAGCGCCTGCTGAACGGCATCTCCCAGCTGACCCGCAACACGCGCGACCTGCAGGAAGCCGTGATGTCGATCCGCATGATGCCGATGGACTTCGTGTTCTCGCGCTTCCCGCGCATGGTGCGCGACCTGGCCGCAAAGCTGGGCAAGAAGGTGGACTTCATCACCRGCGGCGCCGCGACGGAACTGGACAAGGGCCTGATCGAACGCATCGTCGATCCGCTGACCCACCTGGTGCGCAACAGTATCGACCATGGCATCGAAATGCCGGAAGTGCGCCGCGCCGCCGGCAAGACCGACGCGGGACGCCTGTTCCTGTCGGCTTCCCACCAGGGCGGCAATATCGTCATCGAAGTATCGGACGATGGCGGCGGCCTGAATCGCGAGAAGATCCTCGCCAAGGCCAGGCAGAACGGTCTGCCGCTTAACGACAATATGAGCGATGCCGATGTCTGGCAGCTGATCTTCGCGCCGGGTTTCTCGACCGCCGATCAGGTGACGGACGTTTCCGGCCGCGGCGTGGGCATGGACGTGGTGAAGCGCAATATCACGGCCATGGGCGGTACGGTGGACATCCGTTCGGCCAAGGGCTTCGGCACCACCATTTCGATTTCGCTGCCGCTGACGCTGGCGATCCTGGATGGCATGACGATCCGCAGCGGCGACGAGATCTACATCCTGCCGCTCGGCTTCGTGATCGAATCGCTGCAGCCGGCGCCGGAAGATGTGAAGGAAATCAGCGGCAAGGGCAGGGTGGTGAAAGTGCGCGGCGAATACCTGCCGCTCATTCCCCTGTACCAGATCTTCGATATCGTGCCGCGCTTTACCGATCCGTGCCAGGGCATCCTGGTGATTGTTGAAACTGAAGGCAAGAAAGCCTGCCTGTTCGTGGATGAACTGGTGGGGCAGCAACAGGTTGTGGTCAAGAACCTTGAATCCAATTACCGCAAGGTTGCGGGCATTTCGGGCGCCACCATTCTGGGTGACGGCGGTGTGTCCTTGATTCTGGATGTGGCGGCGCTGATCCGCTCTTCGCGCCAACTGGTCGATGAATCGATATTTTCGTAAAGGACGAATACCATGACTGACGCAAACAACGCTGGAGCCGACATCGCCGGCCGCGAGTTCCTGGCCTTCAAACTGGGCTCCGAGGAATATGGCATCGACATCCTGAAAGTGCAGGAAATCCGCGGCTACGAAGCYGTGACCCGTATTGCCAACGCCCCTGAATTCATCAAGGGCGTCATCAATCTGCGCGGCATCATCATTCCGGTGGTGGACATGCGCATCAAATTCAAGCTGGGCGAGCCGGTGTACGACCAATTCACCGTAGTCATCATCCTCAACATCAACGGCCGCGTGGTAGGCATGGTGGTCGATTCGGTGTCGGACGTGACGACGCTTACCCCGGAACAGGTCAAGCCCGCACCCGAAATGGGCACGGCCTTCAGCACCGAGTACATGATCGGTCTCGGTACCATCGATGAGCGTATGCTTATCCTGGTGGACATCGACCGCCTGATGTCCAGCCCAGAAATGGGCCTGATCGACAAGATCGCCGCTTAACCCGCAGGCGACCGACCCGACTCCGCCAAAAGAGCGGGGCGGGCACCACTTAACGAACGGGAGATAACTATGAATG
>NZ_JBFRDW010000436.1:0-5181 GCF_052113985.1 Pseudoduganella sp. RAF53_2
GCGGCGGCTGGTGCTGCGGCAGCAGCAGGGGCAGCAGCAGGCGCGGCAGCTGCCGCCGGAGCGGCAGCTGGAGCAGCGGTCATTGCTGCAGCGGCGTCGGGAGCGTCAGCAGCATCGGGGGCTGGTGCAACGGCACGAGCCTCAGCTGCGGCTGGGGCCGCAGCGGGTGCGTCAGGCGGGACCGCGCTCCAGCCGTCGGGGCTGGGGGCGATGGCGCGGCTCGGGACGGCCGCTGGGGCGTCCGGCGCGTCGGCTGGCGCGCTGGGGGCGCTGGATACTGCGGCTGTGGGCGCGCTGTCGGCTTGGCCGGCGGGGGCGGCGTGGGCGTACAGCACCACGCAGGCCGTGCACAGGCCGAGCAAAGGGGTAGCCAGCTTCCAGCTGAGCGGCTCGGCGTCAGGGCGCAGCAGGCGTTTGATACGGGACATGAGATCTCCTCCGTGTGCCGCGGGGGCAGCAAAATGCGAGGTTGAAAACTGGAACTTGTCCAGTTCGGAAAGTGCAAGGGCCAGGCGCCGCGGTTCGCCGAGCGTGCTTGCGGCCAAATCATCTRCAATCTGTTCCCGCTCGGCGCGGATGCGCTTGGACAGCATCCATACCGTCGGGTGGTAGAACAGCACAATCTCGATCGCGCTCTGGATGAGATTGACGAGGTAGTCGTGGCGCTTCACATGCGCCAGTTCGTGCGCCAGGAGCGCCTCCAGCAAGTCGGGCGGCAGGCCGCTCAGCAGCGAAGCCGGCACCAGCACCACGGGACGCAATACGCCTGCCGTCATCGGCCCGTCCAGCTCATCATCCGAAATGCCCAGGCGCACGGCGCGGCGCAGGCCGAAGCGCTGGGCCAGCCGGTCCAGACGGCCTTGCCACTGCGGGTCAGCGTGGTAGTGGTCCGGCAGCGTGCGCGCCTGCACCCATTGCAGGCCAAGCGAGAGGCGCAGAGTCATCAGGGCGGCGCCGCCAGCCCATAGCAGCACTAGCCAGGGGATCTGGCGGCGCAGGGTGTAGTCGAGAGCGATCAGCTGGTCGTCGTCCAGCACGGTGGAAAGGGCCGCGCGCAGCGCCACCGCGCCTGGTGCCGCGCCGGCACCGGCCGCCTCGGCATGGGAGCTTTGCACAACGGAAGCGGGGTCAGACGCGGCGTGCGCATGAACGGAGAAGGCGTCGGCACTGCCGGGCAGCGCGGCGGGGATGGCCGCGGCGTCCATGGGTGGCGGCAGGAGGCTGGCCATGGTGGCCGCGCCGGGAGCCGTGGCGGCAGCAAGGCGGCTCACCGTGCCGGCCAGCGGGAGTGCCGCACACAGCAGCAGCGCCGCGCAGGCCACGGCGTAGCGCGCTTGCGGCCGCGCGTTGCGCAGCAGGACTAGGGCCACCGTGGCGGCCCAGCCGATGAGCAAGCCCTGCCACAGGAAGTGCAGCAGCGACCAGCCCAGGGCCGGTATCAGTGCGTTCAGCAGGTTGCTCATGGGTGCTCCTCGTTATTATGTGAACCTAGAATAAATGATCTAGATCTAAGTGTCTAGAATTTTTTGTCTAGATGCGGACGCGACGTGTTGAGCTGAACTTTACGTCGGCGTCAGCGCCGCCGCCGCGCGAATGCGACGGACGGCGGAATACGAGGAATAAGATGCAAAACCGCGGCAGCGCCGCGGCGGCGGCCAGCGCGGCCGCAGGGTCAGAACATCACAACGGAGCGGATCGACTCGCCGCGCTCCATCAGCTCGAAGCCTTCGTTGATGCGTTCCAGCGGCAGGGTGTGGGTAATCAGCTCATCGATGCGCAGCTTGCCGTCCATATACCAGTCGACAATCTTCGGCACATCGGTGCGCCCGCGCGCGCCGCCGAAGGCCGAGCCCTTCCACTCGCGGCCGGTGACCAGCTGAAACGGGCGGGTGGAAATCTCCTGCCCCGCCGCCGCCACGCCGATGATAATGGACTTGCCCCAGCCCTTGTGGCAGCACTCCAGCGCCTGGCGCATCAGAGTGGTATTGCCGACGCACTCAAACGAATAATCCGCGCCGCCATCGGTCAGCTGGATGATGGCGTCCACCACATTCTCCACATCCTTCGGATTGATGAAGTCCGTCATGCCGAAATCGCGCGCCATTTTCTCGCGCGCCGGATTGATGTCGACGCCGATGATCTTGTTGGCGCCCACCATCTTGGCGCCCTGGATCACGTTCAGGCCGATGCCGCCCAGGCCGAACACCACCACATTGGCGCCCGCTTCCACCTTCGCGGTGAACAGCACGGCGCCCACGCCGGTGGTCACGCCGCAGCCGATGTAGCACACCTTGTCGAACGGCGCGTCGCTGCGGATCTTGGCCAGCGCGATTTCCGGCACCACGATGTAATTGGAGAAGGTCGACGTGCCCATGTAGTGGAAGATGGGCTTGCCATCCAGCGAGAAGCGGCTCGTCCCGTCCGGCATCAGGCCCTTGCCCTGGGTGGAGCGGATGGCCTGGCACAGATTGGTCTTGCGCGACAGGCAGAATTTGCACTGGCGGCATTCCGGCGTGTAGAGCGGGATCACGTGGTCGCCCGCGCGCAGCGAGTTCACGCCCGGTCCGCACTCGACCACCACACCCGCGCCTTCATGGCCCAGGATGGCGGGGAAGATGCCTTCCGGATCGGCGCCGGACAGGGTGTACTGGTCCGTGTGGCAAATGCCGGTGGCCTYGATTTCCACCAGCACCTCGCCGGCGCGCGGACCCTGCAAGTCCACTTCCTCGATGGTCAGCGGCTTGCCCGCCTGCCATGCTACGGCTGCCCTGGTTTTCATTGTGTACTCTCCCCTGCTATGAATAAAACGACATCATAGCAAGGAGAGCAGCCATCCGCCCGTGGCGCTCAGGGTTCCAGCGGTTGCAGCGGCGGCGCCATGGCCTGTAGCGCGGGCGGCACCAGCGGGTCAATGCCCAGCAGCAGGGCCACGGTGCGCCACAGCTGGCTGGGTGAGGTCCAGGGTTTGGGCAGGAAGGCGTGCGCCTGATGGTGCGGCACCGGCTGGCTGGCCGAATACAGCAGCACCGGCGTGTGCTGGCTGCGGGCGCGCAAATGCTGCACCAGATGATGGCCGTCGCCGTCCGGCAGCCTGGGGTCCAGCACCACCAGGGCAAATTCGTGGGCGGCCAGGTGGGCCTGGGCCGCCGCCAGAGTCGCTACGTGCACCACTTCGGTATCCGGCACCAGCAAGGTGGCCAGCACCACGGCAGCATCGTGATCAGGGTCCACGTGCAGCACGCGCGGCAGCACATAGGTCTCGTCTGAAGACATAATCATGGAAATCTCCGCTACTGGGATGGTCGGCGGAGCTGGGCCGAAGAAATCGGGGACGGCGGCGGGGGAATGGCGGCCGGGCAGCGGCGCGGGCGGATGAACGGCTCGCGCTGCCGTAAGCGACAGTGTAGCGCAGCGTGCGCTGCGCAGAAAGATTTATTTCTTCAGGCGTGCATTAAATGCAGCATGCAAACCGTTCAACATTTCCTCCGCCTGCAGCAGCTGCTCGGCCACTTCATTGATCTTGCGGCGGCTGGAGCGGGCATGGTCGCGCAGCACTTCGAACGCCGTGTTGCGGTCGGTCTGGTACTTGCACATCAGGAGGCCCACGGCCAGGCTGGTTTCGCGCCCGGCCGCCAGCGCCGCGTTCAGGTTCATTTCGGTGCGGCGCAGCTGGCGGATTTCGTCGGCCCGCGCCAGGCCGGCCTGGAAGGCGGGCATCAAGTGGTGCTCGTCGACCGGCTTCACCACGAAGCCCACGGCGCCGTAGGCCGCCGCCTGCTTGGCCGCATCGGCATCGCCGCGGCCGGACAGGAACATGAAAGGCACCGAAGTATTGCGGTTGAGCTGCTTGGCCAGTTCCAGCCCGCTCATGCCGGGCATGTGGATGTCGAGCAGGGCCAGGTCGGGCTCGCGCTCGCCGATCGCTTGCAGGGCTTCATCCGAGGAATGGGCGGCCACCGTGTCATAGCCTGCATGGCGCAGCAGCTCGCCCAGGTATTCGGTGAGCAACTTGTCGTCGTCGACGATGAGGATCAGGCGCTTCGGTGCGGGAGCATTCATGTTCGGCAACCTTGGGCTTATGGCAATGCGGAAATTATAAGCCCGTTTCTCCGAACAGGGCGCGGAAGGCTTGCACCGCRCCCCCCACGTCGCTTGCCTGGTACACGCTGCTGATCGCGGCCACCATGTGCGCGCCTTGCGCCACCAGCGGCGCCGCGTTCTCTGGCGTCATGCCGCCGATGACCACCACCGGCGCGGCCAGCGCCGCGCGCGACTGGGCCACGATCTGCGGCGCCGTGGTCACCGCGTACTTCTTGACCCGCGAGGGATAGAAGCCGCCAAAGGCCACGTAGCTGGCGCCTTGTGCCGCCGCCTCATGCGCGCGCTGCAGTTCGCCGTAGCAGGTGGCGCCCACCAGCTTGCCGGCGCCCAGCGCAGCGCACGCGGCGGCCACGCTCATGTCGGTGCCGCCGACGTGGATACCGTCCGCGTCCAGTTCCTGCGCCAGCGCCAGGTGGTCGTTGATGATGAAGGGTGTGCCGTGGCGGCGGCACAGGGCCTGCAGCTTGCCGGCCTGCTCGTAGCGTAGGGCCTCGCTGGCTGTCTTGTGGCGGTACTGCAGCAGCGCCACGCCGGCAGCCAGCGCCTGTTCGGTGGCGTCCAGCAGGCGGGCGGTGTCGTCCCAGTCGGGGGTGACGAGGTAGAGTCCTTGCATTTGTTGTCTCCTTCAGATGGTCCAGCGCTGCGGGATGCGCTGGCCGGGGGCGATGGCATAAGCGGACGACAGCGCACGCTGGGTATAGCCCTGCCCTTTCGCCAGCGCCTGCGCCATGCTGCAGCCTTGCGCCAGCAGGGCCGCAATCGCCGACGCCAGCGTGCAGCCGCTGCCATGAAAACTGCCTTGCAGGCGCGGCCAGCTCCAGTTCTGCTGCTGGGTCGGCCCCAGCCAGCGGTTTACCACTTGTTCACCGTCGTCATGGCCGCCCGTCACCAGCACATGCTGGCAGCCCAGCGCACGCAAGCTGTGCGCATGCGCCAGCGCGGCGTGATGCGCACCGATCGCCGCCGCCGCACTCACCATCGCGCGCTCCCGCGCCGCGCCGCGGCTGGGCAGATCACCGGCGGAAGCTGCGCCGGCCGACCGCGCGTCGCCGGGGAAGGCGACGCCGGGCGACGCCGGGC
>NZ_JBFRDW010000437.1:0-5172 GCF_052113985.1 Pseudoduganella sp. RAF53_2
TTACAAAGGCGTGTCGGCGGAGATGCGTAAATGGATCAATCAGGAAGGCCGCCCGCTGGTCGGACTATTGCGCAGGCGCTGGGCTGAGGCCGCCATTTTCCAGGGCATGGATTCCACGCGCGCTTGCGTTCTCGCATGGAAGAACATCGAGGAACTGGGGGATTGGCCTTCGTTTGATCTGAATCAATAGCCCCTGCTTATAACTCGCATTCTGCAAGGACCAATAAATTTTGTAGCAGTGACATTGCGATAGATTTCTCGAAATCTTTTGTGCGCACAATATGATTTCCAATCGAAAACGCAATGTTGACCAGGCGCTTATTTATCCGGTTCATGCGATCTCTGAAACTCATATCAAGCTGCCTGGGATGCGTCGTGTTAGGCGGCTGCTCGCTATTCGGCGGCCCACCGAAGCTCAAGCTCGGCGACGTGCGCGTGCTCGCGGCGCCAGACGCAAACCGAAATAGTCCTGTGGTCATGGATGTTGTGCTGGTATCGGACGCGGCGCTCGAACAGCGCCTGATGGCGCCGGAAGGAAAGTGGTTCCCTTCCGGCCCTGCGCTTGCGGCGAGCTATCCCGATGCCATGCGTGTGTACCGCTGCGAACTTCCTCCCTCAAGCGAATTCTCCCTGCCGCCGGCGCTGTTCGATGGGCAGCGCGCGCTGGCCGTTTTCGTCTTCGCCGGACTGGCGGATGGCGAACGGCGTGCGCGCATCGATGGCTGGCGCGATGGCGGTGTGATTTCCCTGGCGCGCGAGGACTGGCGCGCGATTCCGCA
Source organism: Pseudoduganella sp. RAF53_2 (assembly GCF_052113985.1). Classification (NCBI taxonomy): domain Bacteria; kingdom Pseudomonadati; phylum Pseudomonadota; class Betaproteobacteria; order Burkholderiales; family Oxalobacteraceae; genus Pseudoduganella; species Pseudoduganella sp. RAF53_2. The sequence goes on from NZ_JBFRDW010000437.1 coordinate 780, forward strand.
GGAGAAGGGCAAGCCTTCCCAGCGGCCACCACCCGAGATGCATTGCAGCAGCCAGTCCTGATAAAACGATAGCCGCCACAGGCGGCGCCAGACAGGGAGACGCAGCAGCATGAGAGCGACAAGCACCGACCGGGTGGCCATTCCTGCGGATGCCATCCTGTGGCATGACGGACTGTTATTGGCCCCCCTCCATTTCGAGCAGCTGACCCAGCGCCAGGAAGAGCTGGTGGCTTACCACGTGCGCAGCGGTTTCCAGTACGCCTGGGGCGTGCGGCGCCTGGAGCTGCAGCCGGGGCGTCTGGCGCAGAACATCGTTGCGGTATCCCAGCTGGAGGCGGTGATGCCGGACGGTCTGCTCGTGACACACGGCGACCAGCATGCGCCGCTGCAGTTGGTGATCAGCGATGTGATGATCGAAGCACTGCGCGCGCCGGGTGCGCGCTGCCCGATTTATCTGGCAGTGCCGGTCGATGCACAGGTTGCGGGCCGGGCGCGTCTGCGCAGCGTGGAGCGTGATGACTCCGATCTGTGCCGCGTGCGCCCCAATGCACGCCTGGTGGCGGAAGCGGATCTGACGCCTGCCGCCGAAGTGCACCTGCCTTTGCTGAATCTGAAATTCGAAAAGCAGCAGCTGCAAATTGAGCCTTTCCTGCCGCCGCTGCTGGACATCGATTTCATGCCGCTGGACGGCCAGTCGTCACTGCGCTCGCGCGGCATCGCGCTGTATCGCCGGCTGGGCGAAACCGAGCGTCAGCTGGCGGCGGTCGCGGCCGAATGCGGTGACCGGCTGCGCCGCCTTGAACTGCGCGAACAACTGCATTGCGTCAGTAGCGGCATGCCGCAACTGGGCGGTACGCTCACGCTGGATGGCGTCACACCGCTACAGCTGTATATGGCCTTGTGCCATGTGCTGGGCAGCGTCGCGATCCTGCGCAATCTGGCCGAAGCGACGCCGGATGTGCCGCCTTATCTGCATCGTAATCCCGGACGGACCTTCGACACGCTGTTCGGTCTGATCGACGCCCGGCTGGACACCATCGAGCGCCGCTGCACCGAGCTGGCCTTTGACCGTAACACCCACGGCTTCAGCCTGTTGATGGATACGGATATGCTGGAGGGCTGGCCTGCACCAAGCCTGAACGCCAGTGAGGGCGCGGAAACACGGCAGGTCCTGCTGGTCGGTGTACGCGGACTTTCGCCGGAACAGGCGGAACGCTGGATGGCCTCCGCCACCATCGTTTCGTCGGGCCAGCTGGAGGACGTGCGTGAACGGCGCGTGCGTGGCGCGGCGCGCTACGGCATCGATCCCAGCGGCGGCCTGGTGCTGCTGGCTGCGGAGCCGGACCCGATGTCCGCCGTGAACGGGCCGGCCAATGCGATCGACGTGCAGGGCCTGCGTACGGCGGGAACGGCATTGTTTGCCGTCGAGCCTGAAGCGGGTCTGGTGCGCGCAGGGCAAAAGCTGGTGATCGAAGTGCAGGGCGGCGCGGTGCCGGATGAAGTGGTGCTGCTGGTTGCAACGGAGCGCAAACCATGATGTCTGCGGCTCGGGACGACAGCTACCTCATCGAGCAGCTGCTGGACTTCCACGAAGAGCTGGTGCGCATCAAGCGCACCCTGGCCGCTTCTGCCCAGCCTTTACTCGCGGGACCTGAGGGTGAAGCCGACTTGCCGAACGCACTGCAGCTTGGCCAGACCGTGCGCAATGTGATCGATCTCCAAAGCGCACAGGCTCTGGAACTGGGCGGGCGTCATGGCCGCGATCAGGCCGAAGCGGCGCGCTACCTGAAAGTTGCGCTGGCCGACGAGGCGCTGATCGCCATGCCGGATTGGCCGCAGCGCAAGGAGTGGGTGGCCTGTCCGCTGGAGTTCCAGATTTACGGCACGCGCTGCGCCGGTGAGCGCATCTTCGACCGCATCTCGCTGCTGCTACAGGAACAGCCGCCAGTGCAGCGCGAGATGGCGCTGCTGTATCTGATGGCGCTGTCCATGGGTTTCCAGGGGCGCTACCGCAAACAGGAAGGTGGCACGTCAGCCCTGCAGGGATGGCGCCGCGAACTATACCGCCATGCTTACGGACGCTGGCCGGACACCGTGTTCGCCGGACTGCAGGATGATGCCATGGCCGATCTCGGACCGCGCCTGATGCCGCAACCGTATCGTCACACGCTGGCCGGCGTCACCGCGCGGTTGCTGCCGAACCCGCGGCGCTGGGCAGCTTACTTTGTGCTGACTGTGCTGGGTATGCTGCTGGCGTCGCAAATCGTCTGGCAAACCGATACCAGTGCGCTGTCCGCAAAATTGACTCCGCCTGCCAGACAGCAGGCACAAGGAACGGTGCAATGAAAATCGCCGGCATTGTCGGACTGGTATTGGCGCTGCTGCTGGCTGTCTTTCTCGGCTGGTATGTGCTGCGGCTGGCGCGGCGTCGCGCGCTCGGCACGCCAAGCGGTACGGCGCCGAAGAGCGATGATGGGCCGTTGGCGGCGGCTGCGGGGCTGGCCCCGGCAGTACGGGCCGCCTTTGCCGGCCGCGAGGAAGAGGGCGCACCTGCTTACAACGCGCCGCTGGTGCTGCTGGCCGGGGAGCCCGGCTCCGGCAAGTCCTCTTTGCTGCAAGACGCCGATGCACACGATCAGAATGCAAGCAGCCCGCTGCGCTGGCACGAGCTGCCCCAGGGTTGGGTGCTGGCGGCCGACACGGCGTATCTGGGGCTGGACGATCAGGATGGCGCCGAGGCATGGCAGGCCCTGGCCGACGAGTTGCAGCGCCGCCGTCCGCGCCGCCCATTGGATGGCATCCTGCTGACGATAGGCGCCGATTCCCTGGTCGGTCCCAATGCCTGGCCGCCAATTGAACTGGAACGCCGGGCTGCGCTGGCCCAGCGCCGTCTTGGCGAGATGCAGGCGCTGTTCGGATTGCGGCTGCCGGTCTATCTGTTGATTACACGCTGCGACCAGCTGGAAGGCTTCTCCAGTTTTGCATCCGCGCTGCCGGACGGACTGCGGCAAGCGATGCTGGGCTGGTCCAATCCAAACGATCTGGAAGCCGTGTTTGGTCCGGAATGGATCGTTCAAGGCTTCCAGGAGTTGAGTCGTACCATCTCCAGCCTGCAGGCGGAAATGTGCGCGGCAGGAGCGCACATTGAAGACAGCGACGCCTTCTTCATGCTACCGGGCGCCATCGACCGCATTGGCGCTCCTGCGAGGGCATACGCTGCGCGCCTGTTTGCCGACAACGCGCACAGCACCGCGCCGATGTTCCGTGGACTGTATTTGTGTGGTGATCCTTCGGCAGCCACCGATCCGCTGCCGGCGCGGCCATGGTTTGCTGGAGATCTGCTGGCGCGCAAGGTCTTTCCAGAACGTGGTGTGGCGCGTCCGCTGGGAGGACAGATCCTGTCGCGCAACAAGCTGGTACGGCGCTGGGCCATTGCCTGCGCCGTGGTGCTGCTGCTTTGGGGCGGAGCACTCACCTGGGCACATTACGATCTGAAGCCGAAAGCCAAATCGCTGGCGGACACGGTTGACAAGATCAATATGGAGCAGGAAGAGCGTGCCGCCAAGCGCGCAAAGATCGGTCACCTCGATTACGGCTGGTACAAAGAAAGCGCGCAAGGCCTGATGGACGCCATGGTCAATAACGGCGGCGATTTATCGTATATCGCTATTCCTGCATCCTGGCGCTGGACCAAGTTGCAGCATGTGGAGGAGGACGTCGAAGCGCGCTTTGGCCAGGGGCTTGCCAATATCGTCTACCGGACGCTGGACAAAGGCTTGAATCTGCAAGCTGTGGCGCTGACGGGCGCCGTCAACGATTCGATGACGACSGACCTCAGTGAAACACATCCCTGCCTGGTGCTGCCGGCACCCGAAACAGACGCGCTGACGCCCAACACATCGCTGGCAGACAGCGCGCCGTTCAAGCGGCTGGCTGGATTCGTGGCCGACGCGGGAGAATTCGAACAGGCGCGCAAACGCCTCGACCGGCTGCAATCCCTGCACCAGGGCGTATATGATGATCTCATTAAGGTGGCAGCCTACACGGACGCTTTCGATCTGCCGCAGCAGCCCAAAGACGGCGTGAGCGCCGTGCTGAAGGCCGCGCTGCACAATGCGAACAAACCCGAGGACGCAGAGGTCCATCGCAAAACCCAGGCTGCGAGCGTGGAATGCGCCTTCCGCCAGCAGAGTATGCAGTTCTATGCACGTGCGCTGGACAATAATCCTGCATTGGCATCGGCCCGTTCGATTGCCGAGCAGCTGCGCGGCGGCCAGGCGCTGGGCCAGCACCGTCAGCTGATTCCCTCCTTGCAGAATATGGGATTGTGGCTGAAGTCACCCAGTTTGCGCTGGCTGGACGAAGCCGTGACCGGAGAAGGCAAGCCCTATGG
>NZ_JBFRDW010000438.1:0-5153 GCF_052113985.1 Pseudoduganella sp. RAF53_2
CCTAAGACCAAGCTGCTGTCGCAAAAGCTGACCGGCATGGGTCTGGAATCCGTTCTGATCATCACCGACACCATCCAGGAAAACCTGGAGCTGGYTTCCCGTAACCTGCCGAACGTGCTGGTTGTTGAGCCACGTCACGCAGATCCAATGTCGCTGGTCTTCTATAAGAAGGTCCTGGTTACCAAAGCGGCACTGGCACAGATTGAGGAGATGCTGGCATGAGCGCAGTCATCAAACACAGCGAAGAGCGCCTGATGAAGGTGCTGCTGGCGCCGGTCATTTCCGAGAAGGCCACCATGGTCGCGGAAAAGAACGAGCAGATCGTGTTCCTGGTTACCAAGGATGCGACCAAGCCAGAAATCAAGGCCGCCGTTGAACTGTTGTTCAAGGTCCAAGTGGAATCGGTGCAGACCGTCAACCGCGAAGGTAAGGTCAAGCGTTCCGGCCGTTTCATCGGTCGCCGCAACCACACCAAGCGTGCTTTCGTGTGCCTGAAGCCCGGCCAGGAAATCAATTTCACCGAGGAGGCTAAATAATGGCACTCGTTAAGATGAAGCCAACCTCCCCAGGCCGTCGCGGCATGGTGAAGGTTGTGAACGCCGACCTGTTCAAGGGTCGTCCGTTCGCTGCCCTGCTGGAAAAGAAGTCCAAGACGGCTGGCCGTAACAACAACGGTCACATCACCACCCGTCACATCGGCGGTGGTCACAAGCACCACTACCGTCTGGTGGACTTCAAGCGCAACAAGGATGGCATCCCTGCGAAAGTGGAACGTATCGAATACGATCCGAACCGCACCGCGCACATCGCCCTGCTGTGCTACGCCGACGGCGAGCGCAAGTACATCATCGCCCCGAAAGGCGTTGCTGTCGGCGACACCCTGCTGAACGGTTCGGAAGCGCCGATCAAGCCGGGCAACTGCCTGCCAATCCGCAACATCCCGGTGGGTACCAATATCCACTGCGTGGAAATGCTGCCTGGCAAAGGTGCTCAGATGGCCCGTACCGCTGGCGCCGTTGTGGTGCTGATGGCACGTGAAGGTACTTACGCTCAGGTGCGTCTGCGCTCCGGCGAAGTGCGCCGCGTGCACATCGAGTGCCGCGCAACCATCGGTGAAGTCGGCAATGCCGAACACAGCCTGCGTAAGATCGGTAAAGCTGGTGCCATGCGCTGGCGCGGTGTTCGCCCAACCGTTCGCGGTGTGGTGATGAACCCGATCGACCACCCGCACGGTGGTGGTGAAGGCCGTACCGCAGCTGGTCGTCATCCAGTGTCGCCATGGGGTCAACAGACCAAGGGTAAGAAGACTCGCTCCAACAAGCGTACTTCTTCGATGATCGTCTCGCGCCGCGGCAAGAAATAAGGATAAACCATGACTCGTTCATTGAAAAAAGGGCCGTTCTGCGACGCCCATCTGGTGAAAAAAGTCGAAGCCGCGCAAGCGACCAAAGACAAAAAGCCAATCAAAACCTGGTCCCGTCGCTCGACGATCATGCCTGACTTCATCGGTCTGACCATTGCCGTGCACAACGGCAAGGTGCACGTGCCTGTGTACGTTTCCGAGAACATGGTTGGTCACAAGCTCGGCGAATTCGCGCTGACCCGTACCTTCAAGGGCCACGCTGCTGACAAAAAGGCTAAGAAATAATGGAAACCAAAGCTATCCTCAAAGGCGTGCGCCTGTCGGATCAAAAAGGCCGCCTGATCGCGGACCTGATCCGTGGCAAGAAGGTTGACGCTGCGCTGAACATCCTGACGTTCAGCCCAAAAAAGGGCGCGTTCATCATGAAGAAAGTGCTGGAGTCCGCTATTGCGAACGCCGAGCACAACGACGGTGCCGACATCGACGAACTGTTCGTGAAAACGATCTACGTTGAAAAGGGCCCGATCCTGAAGCGTTTCACCGCTCGCGCAAAAGGCCGTGGTGACCGTATTTCCAAACAATCCTGTCACATCTACGTGACTGTCGGTAACTAAGGAGCTGCGATGGGTCAGAAAATTCATCCAACCGGTTTCCGTCTGGCGGTCACCCGTAACTGGGCTTCGCGCTGGTACGCAACCAACGGTAACTTCGCTTCGATGCTGAACGAAGACCTGAAGGCACGTGCTTTCCTGAAGAAGAAGCTGAAAAACGCTTCCGTGGGCCGTATCGTGATCGAACGTCCTGCCAAGAACGCACGCTTCACCATTTACAGCTCGCGTCCGGGCGTTGTGATCGGCAAGAAGGGCGAAGACATCGAAGTGCTGAAGTCTTCCCTGTCGAAGATCATGGGCGTGCCTGTGCACGTGAACATCGAAGAAATCCGCAAGCCGGAAATCGATTCGCAACTGATCGCCGATTCGATCTCGCAGCAGCTGGAAAAGCGTATTATGTTCCGCCGCGCCATGAAGCGCGCGATGCAGAACGCAATGCGTCTGGGCGCCCTGGGCATCAAGATCATGTCCTCCGGCCGTCTGAACGGCATCGAGATCGCCCGTACCGAATGGTATCGCGAAGGCCGCGTGCCTCTGCATACCCTGAAGGCGGACATCGACTACGGTACCTCCGAAGCATCGACCACCTACGGCATCATCGGTGTCAAGGTTTGGGTCTACAAGGGTGACCGCTCCGCTACCGGCGAAGCACCAGTCATCGAGACGCCAGCCGACGAGAAGAAGCCACGTGGTCCGCGTCGCGAAGATGGCAAGCCAGCTGGCCGTGGCCGTCCAGGTGCTAAACCAGCAACCGCACCAGCCGGTCGCCGCGCTGCCAAGCCGGCTGCAGCTGACAAAGCAGGAGAATAAGCATGCTGCAACCTAGCCGCAGGAAATATCGTAAAGAGCAGAAAGGCCGTAACACCGGCATTTCGCACACCACCGGCACCAATGTGTCGTTCGGCGAGTTCGGCCTGAAGGCCGTGGCACGCGGCCGTATCACCGCGCGCCAGATCGAGTCCGCACGTCGTGCGATGACCCGTCACATCAAGCGTGGTGGCCGTATCTGGATTCGCGTTTTCCCAGACAAGCCAATCTCCAACAAGCCTGCCGAAGTCCGTATGGGTAACGGTAAAGGTAACCCGGAGTACTACGTTGCCGAAATTCGTCCAGGCAAAGTCCTGTACGAAATGGATGGCGTTGCTGAAGAGCTGGCACGCGAAGCGTTCCGCCTGGCTGCTGCCAAACTGCCGCTGGCTACCACCTTCGTGGTGCGCCAGGTAGGCCAATAATCGGAGAGAAATATGAAAGCAACTGAACTCCGCGGCAAAGACCAGGCAGCTCTGCAGAAAGAGCTGAATGATCTGCTGAAGGCCCAGTTTGGCCTGCGTATGCAAGCCGCTACGCAGCAGCTGGCGAACACTTCGCAGCTCAAGAAGGTACGCCGCGACATCGCACGCGTGAAAACGGTAATGAACTCGAAGGAAGCAAAATGACTGATCAAGTAAAGCTGAAGCGCACGCTGATCGGTAAAGTTGTGTCCGACAAGATGGACAAGACCGTTACCGTTCTGATCGAGCGTCACGTGAAGCACCCTCTGTACGGCAAGATCATCGTCCGTAGCGCCAAGTACCACGCGCACGACGAAGCCAACTCGGCCAAGACCGGTGATACGGTTGAAATCCAGGAAGGCCGCCCGATCTCCAAAACGAAGGCGTGGACGGTGACCCGAGTAGTGCAAGTCGCACAAATCGTCTAAGAAGTCTGGGGCCGGAACCGTGAGGTTTCGGCCACAAGCCAATTAGTTCTTGCAGGCCCGCAGGTTTTATGTAATACTTGCGGGCTTCGTTCATGTATCCGCCGCAAAGTGTCTCTCCACAGGCGCGGTATGCGGTCAGTTACGTGTTTGAAGATCAAGCACCCAAGCAATGGGCATCGTGCCCATTGGCGGGACCAAGACTGACCGATGTCCGCATTGTGTGGATTCTTCGGCTTAAGTTGGGAAAGAGAATACTATGATTCAAACTGAGAGCCGGCTCGAAGTAGCCGACAACACCGGTGCCAAGGAAGTCATGTGCATCAAGGTGTTGGGCGGTTCCAAGCGCCGTTACGCTGGCATTGGCGACGTGATCAAAGTCACCGTTAAGGTGGCTCAGCCTCGCGGCCGTGTCAAAAAAGGTGAAATTTATAACGCCGTGGTAGTGCGCACCGCTAAGGGTGTGCGTCGCCAGGACGGTTCCCTGGTGAAGTTTGACGGCAATGCTGCTGTCCTGCTGAACAACAAACTGGAACCGATCGGTACCCGTATCTTTGGCCCAGTGACGCGTGAACTGCGCACTGAGAAGTTCATGAAGATCGTGTCCCTGGCACCGGAAGTCCTGTAAGGAGTCAGACAATGGATAAGATTCGCAAAAACGACGAAGTCATCGTCCTGACTGGTAAGGACAAGGGCAAGCGCGGCGTGGTAACCCAGCGTGTAGACGCTGAGCACGTTGTGGTAGAAGGCGTTAACGTGGCCAAGAAGGCCGTTAAGCCAAACCCGATGACTGGTGTTCAAGGTGGCATCGTTGACAAGACCATGCCAATCCACGTGTCCAACGTTGCGCTGTTCAACGCTGCGACCGGCAAGGCAGATCGCGTAGGCTTCAAGGAAGTGGACGGTAAAAAAGTCCGCGTCTTCAAGTCTTCCGGCGAAGTAGTGAAGGGGTAATAAGAAATGGCCCGTCTGCAACAACTGTATAAAGACAAAGTCGTCGCCGAGCTGACCGAAAAATTCGGTTACAAGTCGGTGATGGAAGTGCCGCGTCTGACCAAGATCACCCTGAACATGGGTCTGTCGGAAGCCGTGGCTGACAAGAAGATTATCGAGCACGCTGTTGGCGACCTGACCAAGATCGCCGGCCAGAAGCCAGTCGTGACCAAGGCCCGTAAGGCAATCGCAGGTTTCAAGATCCGCGAAGGCTACCCGATCGGTACCATGGTGACCCTGCGCGGCGCCCRCATGTATGAATTCCTGGACCGTTTCATCACCGTGGCCCTGCCGCGCGTGCGTGACTTCCGTGGCGTGTCCGGCAAGTCCTTCGACGGCCGTGGCAACTACAACATCGGTGTGAAAGAGCAGATCATCTTCCCGGAAATCGAGTACGACAAGATCGACGCACTGCGTGGTATGAACATCTCGATCACCACCACCGCGAAGACCGACGACGAAGCGAAAGCTCTGCTCGCCGCCTTTAAAT
>NZ_JBFRDW010000439.1:0-5150 GCF_052113985.1 Pseudoduganella sp. RAF53_2
GCCGACAAGCTGTCGCCCAGCCCCGATACTTGATCTCAGGCGTGAAGCCGACAAGCTGTCGCCCAGCCCCGATACTTGATCTCAGGCGTGAACGGCTTCGCTCTCAAAGTGAAGCATATGTTCGACGTGCACCTTGATCTCGCCATTCAGGCTGGCGAGTTCCTTGCGCAATTCGCGCGCCRAATCGTCACTGATGCCCTCGACGGTAATGCTATGCTCGTGCCAGCCGCCACGACGCAAGATGACCCATTTCTCGATTTGCGCTTTGAAGTTTTTCAGCGTCGATTCCAGCTGGCCGGCGTTAGGCTCGCTGGTATGTGATACGACCTGAAAGGTGTGGGTCAAACGGAAGTCGCTGCGCCAGGCGCTGACGTCTTGGGAGGGAGTGAAGGAAGTCTGAGTTGTCATGGTTTCTCCAGAAATCTTGGCTCGATTCGGAGCAACCATGTCGCACCCGCTTCGTTGCCGTTAATAGGCCGCATCGCCGCAATGGCATCCACCTTGCCCGGGAGAGGCAGGTTGGCGTCGGAAAACCGACTCTTGATGCAAAATAGTTTGATAACGAATAAATCCGCTATGCCGAACTTTTTTTCAATATATCGGAAATTGATGAAATGGGCAAGTGTTCGCCGAACGGACTAAATGAAAAAAACAATCGCTTCCGCTTTTCTCCTTTGCGCAGCGCTGACAAGCTGTGCCATAGCGCCAGGGCGGCACGTCCTGGTGGACAATCCGGCGCCCCTGGGGCGGGATGTTTTCAAAGCTGTTTCCTCAGATCAATTCGAGAGCGCCAGCTTTACCTCATCGCGTGGGACACAATTGCCATATCGCTTGCTTCGCCCATCGAGGCTGAGCCAGGGACAATCGTATCCGCTGGTGGTTCAGTTGCACGGTTCGGGAGGCATTGGCACGGATAATCTAAGCCAGCTGGAACGGCTCGCCAAGAGCTGGACAATGCCCGAGGTGCGCGATCGCTATCAAGCGTTTGTCCTGATCCCGCAATTTCCGATCCGCAGCGCGAACTATGGCCCCGCAGCGCCGGACCAGCATGCCGTAGCGTCGGCGGCGCTTCAGGATGCATTGGAACTGGTCGCTCAATTTGCGGCGGTTAATCCCGTGGACAAGTCACGACTCTACGCTACCGGATTCTCCATGGGCGGCTCAGCAGCGTGGTTGCTGCCAACGATGGGCCCCCGTGTGTTCGCCGGTATCGTTCCCATTTCGGGCGTGGCGCCGCCAGACTCCCAGGCAGGCACTTTCATTCATCTCCCCGTATTGGCGATCCATGGCAACGCGGATGAGGAGAATCCCATCACTGCGGACAGGCGAYTCGTTCAAACCATTGCAAACCAGGGTGCACGGCAAGTATCACTGCGGGAGTACCAAGGCCTGGATCACCAGCCACCGGCCGACATCTACCCGGGATTCTGGTGGCGCGATTGGTTATTCCGTCAACAGCGGAAGTAAGGCGGTCAAGGCTTTACCAGGAACAGGCGCCGGCGTGACTGCATCAGGGGAATGGCGCGTTCCGGCCCTTCAGCGTCGCGCAGCAGGGCAAAGATCTGCTCCGGCGCCACGCCGTGTTTGGCGAGGAACTGCCATGCGACGACCGAGCCAAAGCCGCGATTGAATTCGATCGCCACGCGTTTCAGGTCGGGCGGGATAGGTGTGGATGACACGGGTGGGCCTCCATCGATCATGCCCCAGCTTCTAAATGGCTAGGTGCTAATGGATTTTTGCACACCAACTGAGCTATTACTAGTCAAACTTTACTTGCCGATCCGTTCCAGCTCATCGCTGATCACTTCCTGACCGTGCTGCACGATGAAGTCCTGGAACGACGCGGCCACAGTCGGCATCGGGCGGTCGGTTTTATGGATCACGTGCCAGTCGCCTTCGAAGGGCATGCCTTCCATCGGCAGGGGCGTCAGCAGGCCGCTTTTCAATTCTAGCGTGCAGGCGTGCAGCGACAGAAACGCAACACCGAGGCCCGCTGCCGTCATCTGCTTGATCGCTTCATTGCTGGACAGTTCAGAGCCAATCGACAGCGGCAAATTCGCCGTGCCGTACAGCCGCTCAATCGCCGTACGCGTGCCTGAGCCGCGCTCGCGCACCAGCAGATTGTGCCGCGCCAATTCGGCCAGCGTCACGGGCGGTCCATTCAGCAGGCTGTGATTGGGCGCGACAAAGAAAGCCATGGGGTGACGGGCGAAACGCGCCGCATGCGTGGGAAACTCGCGCGGCGGCGTGCCCATGATCGCTAGGTCGATTTCATTACGGCTCAACATGCCGATCACTTCGGGACGCGAGCCCACCTGCAGCTTGATGYGCACATGCGGACGGCCGGTCGTGAAGCGCACCAGCATCGGCGGCAGCAAGTGCTCCGCCGTCATCACGGCGCCGATGCGCAAAGTACCGCTGGTGACGCCTTTCAGTGCTGCGATTTCATCGCCGGCTTCTTCCCACAGTGTCAGCAAACGTTCTGCATAACCGGCCAGCAGCTCGCCCGCTGCGGTGAGCTGGATATTGCGTCCGTGCTTGCGCGTGAGCGGCATGCCGGCCGATTCCTCCAGMAATCGCAGGTGCAAAGAAATGGCTGGCTGCGTGACGTGCAGGGCCTCGGCGGCGCGCGAAACGCTCTCGTGGCGGGCCACCTGGGCCAGCGCCTGGAGCTGCTTGAAACTGGTTGGATACATAAGCGATCCCTAATGGATTTACGAAGATATTTTATTTTTATTTTATGTGAGGCTCCACTATAGTCAAATCGTTATCTGCGAAAGGAGTCAAAATGGCAACGCAAGCGGTAATCTTCGATCTGGCAACCCTCAACCCCTCCATGCTGCGCAAGGTGCAGAGCGACGGCTCGCACTGCGCCTTGATCACCGAGCTTCCCCACGACCTGGCGGAGAAGCGTTTGCAGTCGATGTTCGGTGATACGGCCCATCACGTTTTCTCCGTGGTGCTGGCTGGCGCCGACTTCACCGACAGCGGTCACGAATCGCCTTATCAGGTGGTTCTGCGCCTGCTTGAAGTCGCCCCCGAAGACGCTCTTGTCGTCGCCGATTCGCCGCGCGCAGTGAACGCTGCCTATAGCGCGCGGCTCAATATCTGTACAAGCTGAATTCATCAAGAAGGGAGGAAAGCATGAAATCAATCGTTATCGTCGGTGGTGGAGTCGCAGGACTCGAACTCGCAACCCGTCTGGGTCGCAGCCTCGGTAAGCGCGGCAAACGCCGCATCGTTCTTGTAGATCGTGCCCCCACCCATTTCTGGAAACCCCTGCTGCACTCGGTCGCAGCGGGAACGATTGACCCGGCCACCCACCACATCGACTACGCCCGCCAGGCGATCGACAACGGGTTCGAATTCGTGTGCGGCGATGTGGTGAATGTGAATCGCCACGAGCGTTCGCTGACGGTACGCCGCCATTTGCCGCATGCGTCCTCGCCGGAGATCGTGATTGAATACGACCGCCTGGTGCTTTCCTTCGGCGCCGTGACCAACTTCTTTGGCGTGCCCGGCGCGGAAGATCATTGCCTGTCGCTGGATAYGGTCGAACAGGCGGAAGCCTTCCGCCAGCGCTTCCTGGACCGCTGCCTCGCCGCAGGCATGACGGGCCAGAGCCTGGACATTGTGATCGTCGGCGCGGGCGCGACCGGCGTTGAACTGGCGGCCGACTTGCGCCACACCGTCGATACGCTGGTGCGCTACCGCGTCAGCAAGCGGGACTTCGCCCGTGACGTGCGCATTCGAATCGTGGAACGCTCGGATCGCGTGCTGCCGGGACTGGACCGTTCGGTGTCAGCTGCCGCGGCAAAACGTCTGGCGGCCATCGGCATCGAAATCTGCACCGAAACGGCAGTGGCTGAAGTGACCGACAACGCCGTGCTGACGACCGACGGGCAAAGCTTCCCCTCGGCGATCACCGTATGGGCCGCGGGCGTGAAAGGCTCGGGTCTGGCCACGCAGCTTGGTCTGGCCGTGAACCGCAACCAGCAGATCGTGGTCGGCGAATGCCTCGCCACGCGCGATGATCCGCATGTGTTTGCGATGGGGGATTGCGCGTCGATCGTCAACACGCGCACCAATGTGATGGTGCCGCCCAGCGCGCAGGCCGCGCGGCAGCAGGCGATCTTCCTCGCGGACCACCTGCTGCGCCTGGACCGCGAACGCCTGCCGGCTTTCCGTTACCGCGACTATGGCGCGCTGGTGTCGCTTGGCCCGTTCGGTACCGTCGGCATTCTGCTGCGCGCGATTGGCAGCCGGCACGTGCGCGTCAGCGGCGCCATCGCGCAAATGATCTACGTGTGGTCGTATCAGCGTTACGTGATGTCCAACGTCGGCACCTGGCGCACGCTGGGCCAGATGCTGGCGCGCTGGATGCTGTCGAAAACAGCCACACCGATCAAGTGGCAGTAGCCTGCATGATCGCCGTCAGCTCGGCGGCGATCTGCTGCGCCAGCAAGTGGATGTGGTAGCCGTCCGCGAAGCCGTGATGCACCTGCACGGAGAAGGGCAGGTGTACGCGGTTGCCCGGCGTGTCCCTGAACTTGCCCCATGCCAGCGATGGGATATCCGGTGACTTCAGGGCCGCAGTCGGGTGCTGGATCGACGTGAAGTCCAGCCAGGGAACGCAGGTCACGAATACCTGTTCCTTCGCCTCGCGCGGCGACATGGCGCGGTACTTCTGATTCAGCCCCGCCATCGTAGACGCTTCCGCGCCGGCCGCCTGGCTGCGCGCCACAAACTCGCGCAAATCATCCGACCATTCGAACATGGCGAAATTCAGGTCGTTGTGCTGGTTTTTTGCGGTGAACGAAGGCGTGAGCTTGTCGATGCGGATCACTTCACCATCGTGTATCCGGTACTGGAAGTTCTCGATCTTCAGGATCGAACGCAGCACGGCGCACAGCATCACATGGAAGGGAGGAAGGCCCTGGGCTTTGCACCAGGGCCGGAAGTCCGGCAAGTCCAGCGTGAAGGTCAGATTCAGCGCGGGACTATCCATCCCGTCAAACAAAGCGAAACGATCGCGGCGTAGTTCAAATTTCTCCATGCCGCGATTGTCGCACAACGCTGCCTTTAGAACGTACCCTCTACGCGCAGGCCGAAGTAGCGGTGGAAGTCGCGTGGGGGCATCCATTCGGTGG
>NZ_JBFRDW010000440.1:0-6215 GCF_052113985.1 Pseudoduganella sp. RAF53_2
CCTGAAGGCCGAGAACATCGTCGCCATCGCCGGTATCGACACCCGAAAGCTGACCCGCATCCTGCGTGAAAAGGGCGCGCAGGCCGGCGCCATCCTGGTGGGCACGCAAGGCAATGAGCCATCCGTCGCACAAGCCGTTGAGCTGGCGCGCAACTTCCCGGGCCTGAACGGCATGGACCTGGCGAAAGTCGTGTCGGTGCCATCGATCTACGAATGGACCGAAACCGAGTGGGAACTGGGCAAAGGTTACGGCAAAGTCGAGAATCCGAAGTTCCACGTGGTCGCCTATGACTTCGGCGTGAAGCGCAACATCCTGCGTATGCTGGCATCGCGTGGCTGCAAGGTCACCGTGGTTCCTGCGCAGACCAGCGCCGCCGACGTGCTGGCACTGAACCCGGACGGCGTGTTCCTGTCCAACGGTCCTGGCGATCCTGAGCCATGCGATTATGCGATTGCCGCCACCAAGGAATTCCTGGCCAAGAAGATCCCGACCTTCGGTATCTGCCTCGGCCATCAGATCATGGCCCTGGCTTCCGGCGCGAAAACGCTGAAGATGAAGTTCGGCCACCACGGCGCCAACCACCCGGTACAGGACCTGGACAGCAAGAAGGTGATGATCACCTCGCAGAACCACGGCTTCGCTGTGGATGCGGACACGCTGCCTGCCACCTGCCGCGTGACCCACGTGTCGCTGTTCGACGGCTCGCTGCAAGGCTTTGCCCGCACTGACACGCCGGCTTTCTGCTTCCAGGGCCACCCTGAAGCATCGCCCGGCCCGACCGACGTCGCCTACCTGTTTGACCGCTTCATCACCATGATGGAAGCCGCGGAGAAGAAATAAATGCCAAAACGTACAGACATTAAAAGCATCCTGATTATTGGCGCCGGCCCGATCATCATCGGCCAGGCCTGCGAATTCGACTACTCCGGCGCACAGGCCTGCAAGGCCCTGCGTGAAGAAGGCTACAAGGTCATCCTGGTGAACTCCAACCCGGCGACCATCATGACCGACCCGGAAATGGCGGACGTGACCTACATCGAGCCGATCACCTGGCAAGTCGTGGAGCGCATCATCGCCAAGGAAAAGCCGGACGCGATCCTGCCGACCATGGGCGGCCAGACCGCGCTGAACTGCGCGCTGGACCTGCACCGCAACGGCGTGCTGGATAAATACAAGGTCGAACTGATCGGCGCAACGCCGGAAGCCATCGACAAGGCCGAAGACCGCGCCAAGTTCAAGGACGCGATGACCAAGATCGGCCTGGGTTCGGCACGTTCCGGCGTGGCGCACTCGATGGAAGAATCGTGGGCCGTGCAGCGCGAAGTGGGCTTCCCGACCATCATCCGTCCGTCCTTCACCATGGGCGGCAGCGGCGGCGGTATCGCCTACAACGAAGAAGAATTCGAAGCCATCTGCAAACGCGGCCTGGAAGCCTCGCCAACCAATGAGCTGCTGATCGAAGAATCGCTGCTGGGCTGGAAAGAGTACGAGATGGAAGTGGTSCGCGACAMSGCGGACAACTGCATCATCGTSTGCTCGATCGARAACMTSGACCCGATGGGCGTSCACACCGGCGACTCSATCACCGTCGCYCCGGCACAGACTCTGACCGACAAGGAATACCAGATCATGCGTAACGCCTCGCTGGCGGTGCTGCGCGAGATCGGTGTGGACACCGGCGGTTCCAACGTGCAGTTCTCGATCAACCCGAAAGACGGCCGCATGATCGTCATCGAGATGAACCCGCGCGTGTCCCGTTCCTCGGCACTGGCATCGAAAGCCACCGGCTTCCCGATCGCCAAAGTGGCAGCGAAACTGGCCGTGGGCTTCACCCTGGACGAACTGCGCAACGAAATCACCGGCGGCGCTACCCCGGCGTCGTTCGAACCTTCGATCGACTATGTCGTGACCAAGGTGCCGCGCTTCGCCTTCGAAAAATTCCCGGTCGCCGACGACCGCCTGACCACCCAGATGAAGTCCGTGGGTGAAGTGATGGCGATTGGCCGCACCTTCCAGGAATCTTTCCAGAAAGCCCTGCGCGGCCTGGAAGTGGGTGTGGATGGCCTGAACCAGAAAACCACCGACCGCGAAACGCTGGAAGAAGAACTGGGCGAGCCAGGTCCTGAGCGTATCTGGTACGTGGGCGATGCATTTGCGCAGGGCTTCACCCTGGAGGAAGTGCACAACCTGACCAAGATCGACATGTGGTTCCTGATCCAGATCAAGGAGATCGTGGACCTGGAACTGTGGATGGACACCCAGAAGCTGGAAAACATCGACAAGACCACGCTGTTCAAACTGAAACAGAAGGGTTTCTCGGACCGCCGCCTGGCTTACCTGCTGCAGACTACCGATACCGAAATCCGCAACAAGCGCCGCGAACTGGGCATCCGTCCGGTGTACAAGCGCGTCGACACCTGCGCCGCAGAGTTCTCGACCAACACCGCGTACATGTACTCGACCTACGAGGAAGAGTGCGAGTCCAACCCGACCGACAAGAAAAAGATCATGGTGCTGGGCGGTGGCCCGAACCGTATCGGCCAGGGTATCGAATTCGACTACTGCTGCGTGCACGCTGCGCTGGCAATGCGCGAAGACGGCTACGAGACCATCATGGTCAACTGCAATCCTGAAACCGTGTCGACCGACTACGATACCTCCGACCGTCTGTACTTCGAGCCGCTGACGCTGGAAGACGTGCTGGAAATCGTGGACCTGGAAAAGCCGGTCGGCGTGATCGTGCAGTACGGCGGCCAGACCCCGCTGAAACTGGCGCTGGACCTGGAAGCCAACGGCGTGCCGATTGTCGGCACCTCGCCGGACATGATCGACGCCGCCGAAGACCGCGAGCGTTTCCAGAAGCTGCTGCAGGACCTGGAACTGCGTCAGCCGCCTAACCGTACCGCGCGTACCGAAGAAGAAGCGCTGAAGCTGGCGCAGGAAATCGGCTACCCGCTGGTGGTGCGTCCTTCCTACGTGCTGGGCGGCCGTGCGATGGAAATCGTGCACGAGCAGCGCGACCTGGAGCGCTATATGCGCGAAGCGGTGAAGGTGTCGAACGACTCGCCGGTGCTGCTGGACCGCTTCCTGAACGACGCCATCGAGTGCGACGTGGACTGCATCTCCGACGGCGACACCACCTTCATCGGCGGCGTGATGGAACACATCGAACAGGCCGGCGTGCACTCGGGCGACTCCGCCTGCTCGCTGCCGCCTTATTCGCTGTCGCAGGAAACCATCGATGAACTGAAGCGCCAGACTGCGCTGATGGCCAAGGGCCTGAACGTGGTCGGCCTGATGAACGTGCAGTTCGCGATCCAGAAGCAGGACGGCAAGGATGTCGTGTACGTGCTGGAAGTGAACCCGCGCGCCTCGCGTACCGTGCCTTACGTGTCCAAGGCGACCGGCCTGCAGCTGGCCAAGATCGCTGCACGCTGCATGGTCGGCCAGAAGCTGGCGGAGCAGGGCATCACCAAGGAAGTGGTGCCGCCTTACTACAGCGTGAAGGAAGCGGTGTTCCCGTTCGTGAAGTTCCCTGGCGTGGACACCATCCTCGGCCCGGAAATGAAATCGACCGGTGAAGTAATGGGCGTCGGCATGACCTTCGCGGAAGCGTTCGTGAAGTCGCAATTGGGCGCGGGCGTGAAGCTGCCGAAGTCGGGCAAGGTCTTCCTGTCCGTGAAAGCCTCCGACAAGCCGCGCGCCGTGAAAGTGGCGAAGGACCTGGTCGATGCCGGCTTCACCCTGGTGGCGACCAAGGGCACTGCGGCCGTGATCTCGGCGGCCGGTATTCCGGTCACCGCGGTCAACAAGATGTCCGAAGGCCGTCCGCACGTGGTCGACATGATCAAGAACCACGAGATCGCCCTGGTGATCAACACGGTTGAAGAGAAACGTACTGCCATCAACGATTCGCGTAATATCCGTACTTCGTCGCTGGCAGCCCGTGTGACCACCTACACCACGATCGCTGGCGCCGAGGCGGCCGTTGCCGGCATCCGCCATCTGGACGAGTTGCGCGTGTACGATTTACAAGGCCTGCATAAGTCTTTAAACTAAGGTAATGTAAGCAGTACGCAGTAACAACCTAATTACAGAGCCCGCGCTGAAGCATGGCGCGGGCTCTGTGCTTTTTAGCAATTTAACAAGAGACAGAACATGAACACAGTTCCACTGACTAAATTTGGCGCCGAGCTGCTGAAGGAAGAGCTGCACCAGCTGAAGACCAAGGAGCGCCGTATTGTTATCGACGCGATCGCTGAAGCGCGTTCGCACGGCGACCTGTCCGAAAACGCCGAATACGATGCCGCCAAAGAGCGCCAGGCGTTCGTGGAAGGCCGCATCGCGGAACTGGAAGGCAAGCTGAGCTCGGCCCAGATCGTGGACCCGTCCACCCTGGACGCGGAAGGCCGCGTGGTGTTCGCCTCCACCGTGGATCTGGAAGACCTGGATTCCGGCGCGAAAGTGAGCTACCAGATCGTGGGCATCGACGAAGCCGACCTGAAACTGAACAAGGTTTCCGTAACCTCGCCAATCGCCCGCGCCCTGATCGGCAAATACGCCGGCGACGTGGTGGAAGTGCAGGCCCCAAGCGGTCCGCGCGAATACGAAATCCTGGAAGTGCGCTACATTTGATGCTGCTGCCTAAAGTACGCCTGCTGGTCGCTGCCTTGTGGGCCGGCAGCCTGTGGGCGGTCGGCTACCTGGTGGCGCCGACCCTGTTTGCGACACTGAACGACCGCATCTTGGCCGGCACCATTGCCGGCAGCCTGTTCCATGCGGAGGCAATGCTGTCGCTGGGCTGCGGCGTGGCGATGGGGCTGCTGCTGTGGCTGGCAACGCCGGACTGGACGCCGCGCCGCCGCCGCACCGTGCTGCTGCTGATCGTGGCGATGGTGATGTGCACCGTGGTCAGYCATTTTGGCTTGCAGCCGATGATGGCCGAGCTGCGTTCCACCGGCCTGGCCGATGAAGCAGTGAAGAACCGCTTCGGCATGCTGCACGGAATTTCGAGTGTGATTTTCCTGGTGCAAAGCCTGCTGGCCGGCTGGCTGGTCTGGAAGCAGTAACCCTAAAATCGGGTCAGACCCAAGGGTCAGACCCCAGCCCGCTGCCGCCGCGTATCGGGGTCAGACCCTTGGGTCTGACCCCCTTGCCGGACTTGGCAGCAGTCTTCTCGGCATCCTTCTTCGGACGGTACAGCACCAGCAGCTTGCCGATGTGCTGCACAGGCGCCGCATCCAGCTCCGCGCAAATGGTTTCGTACATTTCGATGCGCGCTTCGCGGTCGTCGCCGAAAACGCGGACTTTGATCAGACCGTGGGAATCGAGGCCCAGCTCGATTTCCTTCATGACGGCAGGGGTCAGGCCGGCTTCGCCGACCATCACGATGGGCTTCAGGCCGTGGGCTTCTGCGCGCAGAGCGCTGCGCTCGACAGGAGTCAGGTTCAACATAATTTTTTTGCTAGTTCTCTAGTGGTTCTCTTAAAGGCAGTATTCTACGCTAATGGCTAAGAACAAAATAAACAAAAACTGGTTACACGACCATATCAACGACCCTTACGTGCGCGCCGCCCAGAAGGATGGCTTCCGCGCACGCGCCGCGTACAAGCTGAAAGAGATCGACGAAGACGAGAAGCTGATCAAGCCGGGCCAGGTCATCGTCGACCTCGGCTGCACCCCTGGCTCCTGGGGCCAGTACACCCGCCGCAAGCTGGCGGGCAAGGAAGGCGGCGGCATCCACGGCACCATCATTGGCCTGGACATCCTGCCGATGGAGCCGATCGCCGACATGCACTTCATCCAGGGCGACTTCCGCGAGCAGGAAATCCTGGACCAGCTGGCCGAGGTGCTGCAGGGCCGCAAAGCAGACCTTGTTTTGTCCGACATGGCCCCAAACCTGTCCGGTATCTCGGTCGCGGACGCGGCCCGCATGGAAGATCTTATTGACCTGGCAATTGATTTCTCTCAGCACCACCTGAAACCGGGTGGGGCGCTTTTGGTCAAATGTTTCAAGGATCTGGGATTCAGCCAGATCGTGGAGAAATTCAGGTCGGAATTCAAGACAGTCATTCAGAAAAAACCGAAGGCCAGCCGGGATAAATCCTCAGAAATCTTCTTATTAGGCCGCGGTTTGAAGAATCCGGCCGAATAGATTGCTATTTTGCCCTTGTCTTTACGCGAAAATGCCGCATATTCAGCCAAGGAGCGTGGC
>NZ_JBFRDW010000441.1:0-5149 GCF_052113985.1 Pseudoduganella sp. RAF53_2
GCAGGAAGGTGATGGTGTGCGGCGACAGGCGGATGTGAATCTGGTCGCCGTTCACCAGGCTGGCGAAGGTCTGCATATCGAAGTTCACGGTGATGTCGCGGCCGCGCTTGATTTCGATCACGATCTCGCTGGAGTCGGGCAGCACAATCGGACGGTTCGACAGCGCATGCGGCGCAATCGGCACCATCGCAATGCCGCCCAGGGTCGGATGCAGCAGCGGGCCGCCAGCCGACAGCGCATACGCGGTGGAGCCGGTGGGCGTGGCGACGATCAGGCCATCGGAACGCTGGTTGTACATGAAGTGGCCGTCCACATCGACGCTCAGTTCGACCATGCCGGCGCCGGCGCCGCGCGACACCACCACGTCATTCACGGCCACGCCGAAATGGATGGCTTTACCGTCGCGCATCACGCGCCCTTCCAGCAGGGTGCGGCGCTCGGCCTTGTGCGTGCCGCTCAGGATATTGCCCAGCACGGGCAGCATATCTTCCTGCGAGATATCGGTCATGAAACCGAGGCGGCCCTGATTAATACCAATCAGCGGCACATCGTATGGCGCCAGCTGGCGCGCGATGCCCAGCATGGTGCCGTCGCCCCCCATCACCACCACCGCGTCGGCGCGCTCGCCAATGCCTTGGGCGCTCATCGAGGGAATATCGGGGAAGGCGACGTGGACGGCAGTATCCGCTTCCAGCACCACGCTGTAGCCGCCGGCCTTGAGGAAATCGATCACCGCGCGCACCGGCTCTTCGATACCTGAAGTGTTAGGCCTTACAACCAGGGCTATCGTGTTGTACATGGCGTGCGTAGCGGACATAAAAATCTCGGTCAAAATATGGGGTGGCAACACGCAGCAGAGTAACCCATAATGCTTGCTCATGCCATGCATTGCAACGCTGGCCGGTACGCGAAGAATACTGTATGTTTGCACAGTATACAATGGAGAGACTGAAATGGCAAAAGCACTGGGCGTAGGCGGCATCTTCTTCAAGTCCAAAGACCCGCAAGCGCTGATCAGCTGGTATCAGACCTACCTGGGCCTTCCCACCGATGCACCGGACCACGCGGCTTTCATGCCCGCCGTGATGCCGCCCGGCGGCTGCACCGTGTTCAGCCCCTTCAAACAGACCACGGGCTATTTCGCGCCATCGCGCCGCGAATTCATGTTCAACCTGATTGTCGATGACCTGGAAGGCGCACTGAAACAGGTGGCTGAAGGCGGCGCCGAGATCGTCGGCGATGTGCAGTCATTCGATTATGGCCGCTTTGGCTGGTTCATCGACCCGGACGGCAATAAGGTCGAGCTGTGGGAGCCGGCCGTACCGCCAGCGTCCTGATTCTAAAGGGCAATCGGGCGACTGGCAGCGCTCCCCTTCGCTAACATCAAGGCGAAGGAGGATCTGCCATGGATACCAACAAGAAGGACCGTCTGGTCAATACGACAGCGCCTGTCGAGAAGGATGCCGGCAAGCGCCTACCCCATGAACGGGACGAATCGCCGCAAGGCGCGCCCAATCAGAAAACGCACAGCGTCATCCGCCAGGCTGCCGAGGACATCGAGCGCGGCCTGGTCGACACGGACCGCCGCGCCACGCCAGGTCTGCAGAAAGCTTCTCCCGGCAATGAAGGCCAGCAGGCCAATCCCCTGCCCGGCACCAAACGCGATTGAGGCCGGCCATGCGCACATTAGCCTTTAGCGCATTGGCTGCGCTAGCCGCGATCGCCTCCGCCCAGCCGCAATACCCGCCTGGCTATGGTCCGAATCCGTCCTTGCCCGAACCAGCGAAGCAACTGATCCCCGTGATGAATGTCGCGCCGACCGCGCCGTGGCAGGACGATGCCAAACCTGTCGCAGCCCAGGGCTTCACGGTTACTGCTTATGCACGCGGCCTCGATCATCCGCGCTGGATTTATGTGCTGCCCAATGGCGATGTGCTGGTCGCCGAAACGAATGCGCCACCGAAGCCGGAAGACGGCAAGGGCATCAAGGGCGCCATCATGAAACATGAAATGAAGAAGGCCGGTTCGGCCGGCAAGAGCGCCAACCGCATCACGCTGCTGCGCGATGTCGATGCGAACGGCCAGGCGCGCACGCGCGAAGTCTTCCTCACCAGCCTCAATTCGCCGTTCGGCATGGCGCTGATCGACAAGGACCTGTACATTGCGGACTCCGATGCGCTGATGYGCTTCCCGTATCAGGATGGCGCAACGTCCATTACGGCCGCAGGCAGCAAGGTGATCGACCTGCCCGCAGGTCCCATCAATCACCACTGGACCAAGAACGTGATCGCCAGCCCGGACGGCAAGTTCCTGTACGTGACCGTCGGCTCCAACAGCAACGCCGGCGACAATGGCCTCGACAAGGAAGAAGGCCGCGCCGCGATCTGGCGGGTTGAACGCGCCACCGGCAAATCGCGCCTGTTCGCAACAGGCTTGCGCAATCCGAACGGCATGGGCTGGGAGCCGCAAACCAAGGCGCTGTGGACCGTCGTCAACGAGCGCGATGAATTGGGCAATGAGCTGGTGCCCGATTATCTGACTTCAGTGAAGGATGGCGCCTTCTACGGCTGGCCATTCAGTTATTACGGCCAGCATGTGGACCGGCGCGTGAAGCCGCAGCGCGAGGATATGGTGGCCAAGGCCGTGATTCCGGATTACGCCATCGGCGCGCACACCGCATCGCTGGGCATGRCCTTCTACGAAGCCAAATCCTTCCCGGCCAGCTATCAGGGCGGTGTGTTTATCGGCCAGCACGGCTCGTGGAATCGCAATCCCTTCTCCGGCTACAAGGTCGTGTATGTGCCTTTCGCCGAAGGTAAGCCTGCCGGACCGCCGGTCGATTTCCTGACCGGATTCCTGACCAGCGACGGCAAGGCGCAAGGCCGTCCGGTTGGCGTAGCGGTTGATAAGACAGGCGCGCTGCTGGTGGCGGATGATGTGGGCAACACGGTGTGGCGAGTGACCGCAACTGGCCGCTGAGAAAACGCATACAATGCCCTTTTTAGGGAAAGACACATCATGCRCATTCTTCACACCATGCTGCGGGTCGGCGACCTGCAGCGCTCCATCGATTTCTATTCCAAGGTACTGGGCATGCAGCTGCTGCGCACCAGCGATAACCCGGAATACAAATACACGCTGGCCTTCATGGGCTACGGCAGCAACCCGGATCATGCGGAGCTGGAGCTGACCTACAACTACGGCGTGGACAAGTATGACCTCGGCACCGCCTATGGCCATATCGCGATTTCGGCGGATGATATTGCGGGCGCCTGCCAGCGCGTGAAAGCGGCGGGCGGCAACGTGACGCGCGAACCAGGTCCGGTGAAAGGCGGCACCACGGTGATCGCCTTCGTCACGGACCCGGACGGCTACAAGATTGAACTGATCGAACGCACCTTCCACGGAGAAGGCGCGGGCCTGCGCTGATTACTGGCTGGTCAGCAGCGCGTTAATCGGCATCAGGTCTTCTTCTTTCAGCGTGCCTGCGGCGGACTTCAGACGCAGGCCGTTCATGATCGTGTCGTAGCGTGCTTTCGACAGATCCTTCTGGGTGTTGTACAACTGGCGCTGCGCGTTCAGCACGTCGATATTGATACGCACACCCACCTGGTAACCCAGCTTGTTGGAATCCAGTGCCGACTTGCTCGACACTTCCGCCGCTTCCAGTGCTTTCACCTGGGCCAGGCCGCTAGTCACGCCGAGGTAGGACTGGCGGGCGTTCTGGGCGGCGGCACGCTTGGTCGCTTCCAGATCGTTGCGCGCCTTGTCTTCCAGCGAGATCGCTTCACGCACCTTGCTGGTCACCGCAAAGCCGCTGAAGATCGGTACCGACCAGGTCACGCCAATGGCGTTGTTCTTGGTCAGGCCATTGTTGGTAACGCGTTGATGCTGCGACGCTGCGGTCAGGTCCAGGGTCGGCATGTGGCCGGCACGCTGCTTGCCGATTTCGCGCTTGGCGATTTCCAGGTTCAGGTTCTGGCTCACTACACCGTAGTTCTGGTTTTCGGCAGCCGAGATCCAGGGATCGATTTCCGCAGGCTGTGGCGGAGCGATCGCGACGCCGGTGCGCAGGGTCGACAGCGAACCAGGCACGGTGCCGATGATCTGCTGCAGCGCGGTGCGCTTCACTTCCAGATCGTTGACCGCGGCGAATTCCTGCGCCACCACCAGGTCATATGCTGCCTGGGCTTCGTGGGTGTCGGTGATGGTCTGCGTGCCCACTTCGAAGTTGCGCTTTGCCGATGCCAGCTGCTCGGTGGTGGCTTCCTTCTGCGCGCGGGTCACGGACAGATTGTCCTGTGCGGTCAGCACGTCAAAGTAAGCCTGGGCCACGCGCACGATCAGGTCTTCCTGCTGCTGCGCGAAGGTGGCTTCGGCCACCGACTGCTGCAGCTTGGATTGCTGGTACTGTTCCCAGTTCGCCCAGCGGAACAGCGGCTGGGTCAGCTGCACGGTCCACAGGTTCTGGTAGTTGTCGTTGTCACGCTTGGAAATCGGCGACAGCGTGTTGGGATCGATCTCGCCTTCGTGCGATGGCGTGATGTCGCCGTAGTTCTTGGAAACCGTACCCGATGCCGAAACAGTCGGCAACAGGAGGGAGCGCCCCTGCGTCGTGCGTTCCTGTCCGGCAGCCAGGGCGGCGCGCGCGCTGGCGTAGGTGGCGTCGTTGGCAAGTGCCTGCTTATACACCTGGATCAGGTCAGCCGCCTGTGCGTTGAGCGTCAGGAAGGCGCTGGACATCAGCACGGCGAGTAGGGGTTTCTGCATGTGCATCTCCGTTGGAGTCGTCAATTAATAAATATCGGCCTAATACTTCGGCATGGCGGTGTCCACCTGGACCGCCCAGGCGTGAATGCCGCCTGTCAGATTGCTCACCTTGCCGAAGCCGTGGTGTTCGAGGAATGCTGCCACCTGCAAGCTGCGCGCACCGTGGTGGCAGATGCAGACGATCTGGGCATCCTCATCGAGATCGTCGATGCGGGCCGGAATGGTCTGCATCGGCATCAGGGTCGAGCCTGCGATTTGGCAGGTCTCGAACTCCCAGTTCTCGCGCACGTCCAGCAGGAAAGGCTTGGCGCGAGCCTCGTCGGCCAGCCAGTCAGCCAATTCCGGAGCGGTAATGTGCTGCATGGCTCCGTCCTTAGAA